>JBFIJP010000413.1:0-3606 GCA_041600695.1 Thermoplasmatota archaeon
CTGGTGCCCCTGTGCCCGGCTCAGGCCAACGCCGTGTGGGTGGCCGTGGCAGGCTGGGCC
The DNA here is from genome assembly GCA_041600695.1 of Thermoplasmatota archaeon. Taxonomy (GTDB): domain Archaea; phylum Thermoplasmatota; class E2; order JACPAO01; family JAHFTW01; genus JBFJVP01. The sequence continues at coordinate 61 of JBFIJP010000413.1, forward strand.
CAAGCCCGGGGCGTGCCGGTGACACCACTGCTCCTCGCGGAACCCCCCGCCCCACCCAAGGGCCGCAAGGGACTCAAGGCGCTGGACAAGATGATTCGCCGCGAAGGCTTCGAGGCGGCAGGCCCGCGCGCCGCGCTCGAAAAGCTCCTGACCACCTACATCGTCCGGCTGCCCGACCTGCGCGACGCCGTGTACGCCCGCTACGACGCCATGGCCAACGCCCTAGTCAAGCGGTACGCGTTGCATTCTCATCGGGCACTGGTCATCGTGGCCCACCCCGCCGCCAACCGGTTGGCCGACCTCGTGGCCGCGCGAGCGCCCGCCCAGACGGGGGGCCGCGTGTACTCCCCGAAACGCCCATAGCCGCCCCTCCAGTCGCGGCGCCCATGGTCGCCATCGCTCCGCTTCGAGCCATCCATTATGCAGCCGGGCTCGACGCGGCGAACGTGACGAGCCCGCCCTACGATGTGATCAGTCCCGAGCAGCGGGAAGCGTATGCGGCGGCCGAACCGCACAACATCGTCCGCGTCATCCTGCCCGAGCAGACGCCCGCCGGCTATGCGGACGCGGCGGCGGCGATCCAGGAGTGGCTGGCCGACGGCAGCTTCGAGCGCGACGCACGGCCGGGCTTCTACACGTACACCGTGCACTACCGCGACGCCGCAGGCGAAGCCCACACCATGCGGGGCTTCTTTGCCCGCGTTGCAGTGGACCCCAAGTACCAGGAGGTCCGCCGCCACGAAGCGACCCTGAAGAAGGCCAAGGTGGACCGGCTGAACCTCCGCCGTGCCACGGCATGCGACACGGAACCCATCCAACTCCTGTACCGAGACGAGCGCGGCTGGGTGGACGAGGTGCTGGCCAGCAACGAGGACGACGCGATCCTGGATTTCACGGATGAGCAGGGCTACCGGCACGTGGTGGCTCCCGTCACGCGCGCCGAGGGCGTGGGGGAGGTCGTGGCCCAATTCGAGGACAAGACCCTCGTCATCGCCGACGGCCACCACCGCTACCAGACCGCCGTCAACCACTACACCGAGACCGGGCGGCCGGAGGACGGCTCCGTGCTGGCCGTACTGGTGCGCGACCAGGACCCTGGCATCCGAATCGACCCCACCCACCGGCTGCTGCGCGGCCTCGACCTCGATCTCGAGACAGCCTTGGCTGCGGCACAGCCCAACTTCGACATCGAAGCCATCCCGGTGCGCTCCGGCGACCCGCGCGAGCTCCCCGCCGCAGCCACCGAAGGCGAAGCATTCGTCCTGCTCCACGCCGAAGGCATCGCCACCGGGAACCTCCATATCCTGCGCCTCAAAGCCGACCGCGGCGTCGACGAAGGGCGCGGACCCCTCGACAAGCTCAGCATCACCCGCCTGCATGAACGCCTCCTGCGCGATTGCTGGGGCGTCACCGAGGACAACCTAGAGGACCACGTCAGTTACACCCGCGACGACGCCGAAGCCGTCGAGGCGGTGCGAAGCGGCAAGGCAGAAATGGCCATCCTGCCACCTCGCATCCCCGTCAGCTCGGTTCTCGAAGTCAGCCAGGCCGGCCACGTCATGCCCCAGAAGTCCACGTTCTTCATCCCCAAGCTGCGCAGCGGCCTCATCCTGAGCCCCCTCGACGAGCCACGCCCCGTAGCGTGGACGGAGATCGCAGGCGACGGCGGAAAGCCGCCGGAGTTCAGGATGCCGAGCCTCCAGTAGGACCTCAACCCCGCGTCAGCCAACCCAGGATACCAGAGGATCGGCCGCCGCCGTCGCCGCCCCCACCGGGCAGCCTGCGCGCCAGCCAGCCAAGGAAGCTCTGGGTGCTGCGACTCTGGGTCCACACGGTCCCAGGGCCCGTGAATTCCGACACGACGCCCTCCCCGCTGAAGAGGGTCGACTTGATGCCACCCACGCGGCGAATCTGGTGGGCCACGCCATCCGTGAAAGCCACGATGTGCCCCGTGTCCACGGTGATCTTCTGACCCGCCAGGAGATTGTGCTGCTCAATGGCGCCGTAACTGCTCAGGATCAGATCACCGTGGCCGCTGACCTTCAGCATCACGAATCCCTCGCCGCTGAAGAAACCCCGCGCCCCAGCCCATTTGGTGTCCACCTGGATTTCCGGCGACGAGGCCAGGTACGAACCGTCCTGAACGATCAAGGTCCGACCCTTCAGCTCCGTGTGCCACAGATCACCGGGAAGGCTGGGGCAAAGGTGGACGACGCCCCCCGCCGAGCCGGCGGTGAACGTGTTCTGGAAGAACGATTCGCCACCCATCACACTGCGCTTCAGGCCCTTCATGATCCCGCCGCTGCTGGTCTTGATCGCGACGTCGCCTTCCATCGCCAGCATCGCGCCAGACTCAGCCTTGACCGCTTCCCCCGGGGCGAGCTCCACGCGGGCCTTGGCGTAACTGGGCTGATGGGTGATGTAGACCTTCATGGCGCCGCGAGCGGGGGTGGCGCCGATAAGGCCACCGACCCACCGGGTGGCGCGGCTGGCCGATCGGTCCCGCAGGCTGTGGCCGGGCCGTCTTCAACGCCACAATCCTCTTCTTGGAGCGAGGCGACGGTCGGGCCATGCGCACAGCTCCCCTGATCATCTTGCTCACCGCCTCTCTGGCCGGCTGCCTCGGCGATTCGTCAACCGACGAGGCCCCGGAACTACTTCCGGAGGACCGCTACCCGTACGAGGCCCTGGTGGAATTCTGCGTCAACAACGAAACCTGCGACTTCTGGGACCACCAGTTCCACGGCTACGTGGTCTACGATCTGGACACGACCGTCATTGACGCGGTGATCATGCCGGTTCCCGGCGTGGACCCCCAGTCGGCGACCGCCGCGGCGGCGCTGGCCACCGCCCGCTGGGCGGACGTGGAGCAGTTTGCGGCGCCGTGGTTCGTGGACGCCTTCGAGATCAACACCTACGTGGTGGGGGTCGACGTGCCGGATCTGGCATCCGTGTCGGACCCGGAGATCATCGTGATCAGCGAGAGCGGCCAGCGATCCACCAGCATCGGCCTCAACGCTGAGCAGATCGTGTGCGGTGTCATCGGCGGGGCCGAGCGCATGTACCCCGTTCACGAGCACGACGGAATGGCGATCTACGCCGGCGAGTGTATCACGGGCGGCTTCCGCTGCGTGGCGCTCAACTTCGCCAGCGCCTTGGGCGGCAACAACTACCTGTACTACCTGGTCGCCCACGAAGTCGGCCACTGCCTGGGCGCCGGCCACGTGGGGGATGCCCTCGATTTCAATGCCCGCTACGTGCCCACGACGGACATCATGAGTTACGCGGTCAACCCGAGCCAGGTTCCCTGCGCCAGCACCCTCAATGCCCGCGTGCTGGAGGGGGTCTTCGCCCACCTCGTGGACCGGCCGGAGGAGGAGTGGCTCCCATCCGGCTCCTTCTACGCCATGGACCCGTGGGATTTTGAGCAGGTGGACTGCGAGAACCCCGAGCCGGGAATCCTGTAACAAGGCAGGGCACAGGCATGGGGCACGGCGCCATGCTTTGGTGCATGTGCACCCCATCGTCTGCGAGAGGGTTTTGAAC
>JBFIJP010000414.1:0-3604 GCA_041600695.1 Thermoplasmatota archaeon
ATTGGTGGCGGCCTTCGATGCCGAGCTGGGCGTGGCCCATCAGGAAATCCTGTGGACCGTCCGGTTCGGCAGTTCCTAATCGAGACGAACGTCCACGCCGGCCTCTGCCATCCGGGCCTTCACGGCTCCCACGGTGGTCACTTGGTCGTGGAAGATGCCTGCCGCCAGTGCCGCGTCGGCACCGACTCCAGCAGCCAGAACGTCCACCATGTGGCGCGCCTCGCCGCAGCCGCCCGACGCGACCACGGGGATGGACACGGCGGAGGCCACGGCCCGCGTCAGGGGCAGGTCGAACCCATCCCGCGTGCCGTCGGCGTCCATGGAGGTAAGCAGGATTTCCCCCGCCCCCCGCTCGGCGGCTTCCCGGCACCACGAAATCGCGTCCCGCTGGAAGTCCTTGCGGCCACCGTGGGTGAAGATGGACCAACCCGACGGCGCGTGGGGCGTCCCATCCGGAACACGCTTGGCGTCAACGGCGACCACGACGCACTGCGCCCCGAAGCGCTCGCTGGCCTCGGTGATCAGCTCCGGCCGCTCCAGCGCCGCCGTGTTCATCGCCACCTTGTCCGCGCCAGCATTCAGCGCCGCACGAACGTCATCCACCGCGCGGATACCACCGCCCACGGTCAAGGGAACAGACAACTGCTCGGCCGTGCGCCTGACCACATCGTACGTCGTCGCGCGGTCCTCGTGGCTGGCCGTGATGTCCAGAAACACCACTTCGTCGGCGCCCTCCCGCTCGTAGCGCATGGCCAACTCAACAGGGTCTCCAACGTCCCTCAGGTTGACGAAATTCACGCCCTTGACGACGCGGCCACAATCCACGTCCAGGCACACCACGACGCGTTTGGCGAGGGGCACGGGTGCGGCTAGTGGGCCGCCCCTCTTCAACGACGCCCCCGTCGCGCCGTGACGGTCTTCCGGGGAGCGCCCAGGGGCCGGGCCGCTGGCCACACCCGAAACCAGCTGGTTTCGTTCCCGCCGCCAGCCGCCGAAGAAGTTTCACGATTGATGGCCGATTGAAACGCATGGCTTGGAACCAAGCGGCAAAGGTCACGGTCCTCGTTGCCCTGATGTTGTTTGCCGGAATAGCCGCGTCGGCGCCGGTCGCCGCCGAAGAGAGCATCTGGGACATCCCGCGCCCTGGAGGCGGGGGTGGAGGTTGGCCCTACTGCACAGGAATTGATCCCTGGGAACCGCGGATCAAGCCAGAGTGCTATGTGCCGCCCTGAATCACTTCCTCCGTTTTGATCTCTCCTTCTTGGCTGGTTTGGGGCTGGTCCCGTTCGTAGGTTTCCCGAGTGGAGGGGCGGGGCGCGACGGATGTGGCGGTCTTGGGAGACCACACGGGGGCCCGGCCGATAGCCACGCCCGAAACCAAGTGGTTTCGTGCCCCGCGCCAGCCGCCGAAAAAGCTTCACGGTTGATGTCGATTGAAACGCATGGCTTGGAACCAAGCGGCAAAGGCCACGGTCCTCGTTGCCCTGATGTTGTTTGCCGGAATGGCCGCCTCCGCGCCTGCCGCCGCCGAAGAGAGCATCTGGGACACCCTGCGCCCTGGAGGCGGGGAGGGCGGTTGGCCCTACTGCACAGGCATAGATCCGTGGGAACCCCACGTCGAGCTAGACTGCTACGTGCCGCCCTAAATCGCTTCCTCCGTTTTGATCCCTTTTTTGCACCTCGTTGGGGCGCGGTTCTACAAGCCGTTTGATTTCCGGAGCAAGCAACCGGAATTTGGTCGGAACCCTGTCCTCCATGGAATCAAGACAGACAACGGAACCAAAGCCAACGGGGACCGCGCCTTGATGGCGCTTGGCGCACTCCATGAGGTCTTGCGATTATTCAACTGACCGAAACCGCGCCCTTCGTACTCACTTCCTCAGCCCGGGCGACAAGCGCCTTCCTCAAAGCTCGGCCAAATGATTTGAATCCGGCTTCGACGGCGTGGTGAGTATCACGTCCGCGAATCAGGTTCAGGTGTAAATTGATGCGGGCTTCCATGGCGAAACTTCTGAACCAGTGATCCCAAATTGGAATGGGCAAATGCCCTTCGTAATAGGGGCGATCAACGACGTCCACGGCGCACATCATGAGAACGTCATCCATGGGTACGATTTCGTACGCCATGCGTTCACATGGGGCCCCCGCGAATGCTTCCTTGAAGGCTTGGCCAACAGTGATGGCGACGTCCTCGATGAGGTGGTGGTCCAGGTCGCCCGTGGCGCGTAGCTTCAGGTCGAAACCGGTGTACCGAGTCCACGTTTCCATCATGTGGGTGAGGAACTTGTTATCCGTCTCGACGTCGTAGGTGCCGCTGCCCTGCATGTTGAGTTCGACGGAGATTGTTGTCTCCTTGGTCTTGCGCTCAATTTTCGCGTTTTTCCCCGCGATGGCCGGCGCGGGGGTTGTCAACGAACCACCTCAGCCGTTTCGAAGCGCTTCACCGCCTCTTTGAGATCGAGGCTGCCGGTGTAAATGCTCATGCCGAGCACGGCGCCGTCAATTCCAAGGTCCGCCAGGACCTGCAAGTCGTCCAGGTTGCGAATTCCGCCACTGGCGATGAGGGGTGTATTGGGCGTGGCTTCCCGCAGGGCTCGCAGGACAGCCACATCAATTCCCTCCAGGCGGCCTTCCTTGGACACGTTGGTATAAAGGAAGCCTGCCAGGCCGGCATCATCGAGGCTGGCGGCGAAATCCACGACATCCTTGCCGGAGGATTCGGTCCAGCCACTGACCACGAGGTCGCGTCCGCGGCCGTCGACGGCGAGCACGACACGTCCGGGGAAGATGCGGCACAATTCGCGGGTCCACTCGGGGTTCTTGACGCCCTGGGTGCCGACGATGACCTGCTTGATGCCGAGTTCGATGAGTTGCTGGATATCCAGCATGCTGCGAACCCCTCCTCCGAACTGGACGGGGAGCCCGGTCTCGATGGCGCCGTCGAGCTGGCGCCACTGGCGTTCTTCGCCCAGCGCACCGTCCAGATCGATCACGTGCAGCCGGCGGGCGCCTGCCTCCTGCCACTTGTGCGCCTGCTCGCGCACGTCGGCATCGGGTGCTACGGCGACCTGGGATGGATCGCCGCCGACGAGTTGGACGACCTCGCCGTGGCGGATGTCGATGGCTGGGAAAATCTTCATTGAAGTTGCTCCTCGATTTGTTGCACGGCGTTGGCCAGTACACGAGCGCCGACGCGGGCCGACTTCTCTGGGTGGAACTGGAAGGCGACGGTGTTGCCGCTGCGTTCGGCTGCGGCGAACGGGCCGCCGTAGTCGGTGGTCGCGATGGTGTACTCGCCCACGGGCGCCGCGAAGGAATGGACGTAATAGAAGTGGCTGGCTGCGGGAATTCCGGCGAACAGTGGATCGGCGGAGGCGGCGACCTGGTTCCACCCCATGTGGGGGATCTTCCCGGCCGCCGGATCGAGGCGCCGGACGATGCCTGGCAGGATGCCGAGGCCCTGAACGCCGGGGCTCTCCTGGCTGGCTTCGTGGAGCACCTGTTGCCCGATGCAGACGCCGAGAATCGGGCGTCCGTCCTGGTGCCTTTGACGAAGGCCGTCCCGTGCGCCCTGGAGGGCTTGCATGACATGGCCGAAGGCACC
>JBFIJP010000415.1:0-3595 GCA_041600695.1 Thermoplasmatota archaeon
CGCGGCCACGGTTGCCTACGCCGAGCCAACGCCACTCATCGGGACGGCCGTCCATGCGCATCATCGCATCCGCGAGGGGTTGCATCCCAAGCTGGCCATTTCGCCGGCCCAGCGCTATTACGAGGAGGACCCGGAGACACACAGGTTCTTGGGCCACGTTCTGCATACGCTGCTTCCCAACCAGTCGCGTTACGAGTTCGATCTCAACCGGCCTCCCGACACCACCATTTACGCCTCCCCGGACCTGGCGTGGGGCCAACAGGTTTGGCGCGAGCCCCTGGACCAGTTCGAGCGTGAGTTCAGCCTTGAGAAATGGTACGAATTCCACACCTTCCTCGACTGTGCCGTGGAGGACGCCATCGAGCGCTTCGGTTATGCTGTCGTCTTTGATTTTCATTCTTATAATTACCAGCGAGCCAACTATGTTGATTGGCGCACGGACGACAGACCCGTCATCAATCTGGGAACACGCCACCTGAACCTAGACGCGCGGGGGACCCGGATCAAGGATTGGTTCCTCGACAGCATCAGCAAGCACACGGCGCTGGGCGAGCCGATTTCCGTGCAGGAGAACGGGGTGTTCTACGGGGGCTACGTGAATCGGCGCCTGAGTCACTTGTACGGGCCCCGCGTCATCACGCTGAGCGTTGAGTACAAGAAGGTGTACATGGACGAGCGCACCGGCCAGGTGTACGAGGATGTGCTGAGGGATCTGGTTTCCCAGATGGACGAGAGCATTTGCGGGCTCGCTGACGAGTTCGCCATGCCTGTTCGATCCCAGTCGGATGCGCCGCGGCTCTCCAGCGGGCATTATGAGCCAGCCCGGCGCGAGGTTGGCGGACGCTGGCCGACGGCCCAGCTTGAGGAGATGGCGTAGGGCCCACGGCGGGTCGTGCCGCTTGCCATCTGCGCCGCACGCCCTTGCCGGTCCCAAGGTCCTTGCGAACCTCGATCGCGGCAACGTCGTCCCGCTTGCTAGGCTCGCAGGACGACCTTGCCAATATTGCGTCGATCCTGAAGGAACCGGTGGGCCTCCGCGGCCTCCTCCAGCAGGAACGTCTGTGCGATGCGCGGCTTGGGGAGCTTGCCGGCGTGCACCTGCTTGAGAACCTTGGCGAGGGCGGCCTGCACGCCCCCGGGATCCTGCTGCCACAGGTGCAGCAGATTGAGGCCGATGACACCCGTGTTCTGGTTGAGTAACGGAATCATGTTCAACCGCATGGCGGCGACCGTCTTGAGCGCCTGGACCGGGTTGCGCTTGAGCCCCGGGGCGATTTCGGAGACGCCGTAGGCAACCACCAGCCCGCGGGGGCGCAGGATGCGCAGCGATTCCTTGATGTGGCTGCCGCCAACCGGATCGAGCACCCGGTCTACCCGGCCTACGCTTTGCAGCATTTGGTCGGCAAACGGTGCCTTGCGGTAGTTGAACGCCTTGCTGACACCCAGATCCTCCAGCACGGCGCACTTCTCGTCGCTGCCGGCAGTCGCGTAGACCGTGCAGCCGGCGGCCTTGGCGATGGCAATGGCGGCCATGCCGACGCCGCCTGCGCCGCCGTGAACCAGGACATCGTCGCTTCGCTTGACGCGGCCCAGATCATGGAGGGCAATCCAGGCCGTGAGATAGTTGACCGGCATGGCGGCGGCCTCCTGCACGGTGAACGCCTTGGGCAGCTTGAACAACTGCTCAGGCGAGACATCGATGCGGCTGGTGTATCCCCCGAAGTCCGTCACGGCGGCAACGCGGTCGCCTGGCTTGTAGCCGGTGACTCCCTCGCCCACCTCGACGACCTCTCCAGCAATTTCGTAGCCAGGCACAAACGGGGGCCGGGGCGCGTCGGGGTACAGCCCCATGCGCATCATGACATCGGCGAAGTTCACGCCGGCTGCCTGGACCCGCACCTGGACTTTGCCAGGTTCGGGATCGGCGATGGCCCAGGGCTCGACATGGAGTACGTCGGGGCCGCCGTGCCTCCGGATCACCACGCGGTGTGCAAGGGCGTCGGACACGCGGGGGCGACGCAGCCGGCAATACTTGGCCGTGCCGTTGCTGGCGTTATCCTGGAAGCGTTGTCGAAATACCCATTGGGGTGACGCAAAGGCCTTGTAGGCCGAGCCGGGCTCGAAGGTTGATGTCACTCCCCGCCATGCCTGTCGGCGTGCTTGCAACGATGCTACTCACCCTAACCGCCTTGGCCGGGTGTGCCGCCGATGAACCCGCCCCGGTGCAGGCTGAGACCCCGGTGGAAGAAGACCCCGAGCAGACGGTCCGCTTTGGCCCCCACAGCGGCCTGCCGACGACGCCTGAGGATGCACGCGTGGCAGAGCGCAATCTCGACGAGCCCCCCCAGTGGGTGCTGGGCGAGTGGTGGCAGATTCGACTCACCAGTTTCTTCGACGGCAAGGTGTCGGAAACCACCCGCATCGTTTCGGGTACCGAGAAAACAAATTATCTCGTGGGGATGCCCAAGGACACGTTCGACAACGAAGTGATGGTCCTGCATGTCCCCGGCTTTGGCCTCATCAACAAGGACAACCTCGGTTTCGAGGCGCACGATGTCATGTTTGAGCCACTCAAGTTCCCCCTGGCCCCGGGCCAGTCCTGGACCGCCAATTTTGAGGTTCAAAACGGGCTCTCTGCGGTTGTCGACCGCGTGGAAGGCAACCTGGCTTACATCGACATTTTTGGCTCATACAACATGAACATTACGTACAATGCCTCGATGGGCGCCATCGAAAAACTGTACATTGCCAACTACGCCATGTACGAGGTGATCGACCACGGCTTCAATTATGCCGGCATGGTGACGGTTCCCCACAGCCATGATCTGGTGTTTATTCACGGCCGGGCTGCTGGCGCGGTGACGCTGGGTGCGCCGGGGCCGCAGGGTGTTCCCGCCAACGCCCCCGTGGAGACGATCTTCGTTCCCGATTTGTACGATCGGGTGAGTTTCAGCATCATCAACGGAGAAATCCTGACCCAGTTGGGCGTCGCAACGCCGGCAGATCCTGGCGTGTACAACACGCACGTGACGGCCCCCGACGGGACCGAGTACGAGGATACCAAGTTGGCCACGGAAGGGCCGGGCTGGAAGATCAGCAGTTTCAGCCATGACCAGCCGGCCGGGAACTGGACGCTGCGTGCGGCTGCCGCCGGGCCTGGCGCCGCCTTCTTCGAGGGCATTGCCTACGTTGTGTACGATGTCCAGATGCCCGACGGCTGTATTGTGATGACGCAGCGGATTCACAATCATGGAGGGGAATGCGGCGGTCACGTACACGGGCTGTCTTGAGCGAAGCGAACGACAGCCCCGTGCGACCGTGGGCCTGCCAAGGCCCATGCGATCACGGGCTGTCCTGAGCGAAGCGAGAGACAGGCCGGGCTTCGTGACCCAGCCGCACGTCCTTGATCGCGGGCCGGCTTGCCGGCCCGTGTGACGGGGAGTGCGGCGGTCACGTACACGGGCTGTCTTGAGCGAAGCGAACGACAGCCCCGTGCGACCGTGGGCCTGCTAAGGCCCATGCGATCACGGGCTGTCTTGAGCGAAGCGAACGACAGCCCCGTGCGACCGTGGGCCTGCCAAGGCCCATGCGATCA
>JBFIJP010000416.1:0-3589 GCA_041600695.1 Thermoplasmatota archaeon
GTCGGCGTCTTCTCGACTCGAACGAGTCAAGACGCCCTTTCCCATCCAAACCGCAAAAAACTGTACAACTACATTCTCAAGAATCCAGGTGGCACGTTCCGGGAGGTCGTGCGGGGAACGGGTATTCCTTCGGGCACGGCGCGCCACCACCTCGCCGTACTTACGCAAGCCAACCTAGTCCAGGAGCACGGCCACAAGGCCACGCTGCGGTACTTCGAGAACCATGGCCGCTTCGATGAATCGTGGAACACGGTCGTGATGCTCCGGGAGCCGGAGTTGAAGCGCCTGCATGAATGGCTGATGGTTCACCCTGGTTCCATGCAACGGGAAGTCCTCGACGCTGCCAGCGAGGCTTGGGGTTGGAGCCGCTCAACCACGCAGCACCGCCTTGGACGCCTCGCCAGCGAAGGCCTCATCGACGTGAAATTACAGGGCCGGTTGAAATTGTACACGGCGCGGAGCCGGGCGCCTGTGCCCACCGCCGAAGCAAAACAATCGAACACGGGCGTTGCCGTAGGCTCGAGTCGAGCCACCACGGCCGCAGAGCAGTGCTAGTGCCGGGGCGCCGCCCGCAGACCGCTGCGTGGTTTCTCAAACGGCCTTGATCCACCCCAAGGACCCGTTGCCCCCGGTCCTCCCACCCCTAATGATCGCGCCCGCGCTTCATGGGCCGCAAGCCGTCCAGCGAATCGTCCGTTCGGCTGGTGCCAACCGCCCCCCCCAAGGCCTGCTGCCGACGAAGCGGCCGAGCAACTCTCGCCGTTTCATTGTTTTACTTATCCCAGTGTAACCAACCTATTCACCAACGTGTGTTCGACGGTGATTAAATGCATGCTCCCGTTGGTTGGGGCGACGAGGAAACAGGTTGGTGTTGGACTGGCACTCTGCATGATGGTGATCGCACCCACGGTGGCTGGTGATCACGGCCCAGGACACGAGTTGCAGAAGCGATACGAAGCCTTCCAAGAGGAGGCTGGGCACCCCCTGCAACAAATACCCGGATATCCGGCCTCTGCACCCCCCAGCCCAGTGCCATGCATTCCCCTCGTTACGGGGCAGCAATGCCCCATCCTAGAGTTCTGCTCAGGCACATGGGAGCCCAACGACCCAAACCTCACCGACTATGCCCGGTACAAGGCTAGCCCCACAGGCAGTGGCGTGGGCGTCGCCGTCTTTTTGCCCGTCCTTGGCACATACGGGTTCGAGATCAGGCAAATCGGCGGCGCCCAATGTGGTGGGCTCGCCCTATGAAGCCACTTCTTGCCCCGCTCATGCTAACTGCGATCCTACTGGCTGGTTGCTCTAGCGACGGAGACCCGCAGGACGCGCAACAGCGGACCCAACCTCCTCAAGCACCCCCGCAGAAAGCCGCCCCGGAGAACCAGACCAGGATGGTCCCGACGCCGAGCGCTGCAAGTAGCATCTACTTCACCGATTGCAAGCTCTCGGTCAGTCTTCTCGTGACGCCGCGGGATACGATCCAGGAGCCCCGGCCGACGCCGTGGAAAGGAAACCAAAGCGCCGATTATCATTTGATGGACGCATTCTCCTGCACACGAGTCGGATGGGGTGATTTTGAACGAGGACCTGTAAACTTTCTCTTGGAAAGTGCATCCATCACAGGCATGCCAGATTCTTGCCGTGGCCTTGGCGGCGGACACATCCGCTACGCGCACAGTTATCTACGCTGGCGACGAGGAATTGGGGCAACGCTTCGCTGAGGCGTTGGATATTCCATTCATCGTAGCGACCGTCGAGCTGGAGCAAGGGAGCCTCGCAACTGGGGTGACCAGCACCATCTTGATATCCCCTCAAGGACACGAGCCGTCCGAAATCGTGGCAATGTCACGACCGGATTTCAATCCGCATCCCGTTGAGGACGTCCTCCACTTCTTGACAACCAACCGCACGCACTCGGGTCGCCTCAGTATAGACTACACGGCCATCAGCGAATCAGTTGATGTACCGGCAGTGGGTGAATTCTCGAGCCCGACGCTTGCCTCCTACGGGCCAACCGACCGCTACCCGATGGCAGCACACCATCTGACGAACCTCCAAGGAACGGGAGTTGCTATTCAATGGGATACCCCCAGTTGTGGCTCGTAGGCCTTGCCGTTTCGCTGTGCTGCGCATCCGGCGCGGAGGCGGCGCTCACCCTGGAGTTTGACTCCGGTTCGTCTGCTAGCGGGCCCGAGATGACATGGACCGGTTCCTGGGCCATGGTGGCTTTCGCGCCTGACCAGCCGGCGTACGTCGACGCCTCCCTTCCAAGCGGCTTTGGGCTGCGTCTCAAGAACGAAACCGAAATCGCGGGGCAGCTTAGGGCCGGCGGGAGCTATGCGCCACCAACCTCATGGCAGGAGGGGCCCCAATCAGCCAGGCCGACGCATCTAGTCGCCCGCGCCTTTGAAGACTGGGCCGCGATCTACATTGAGGCCGCCGACTTGCGAATAGATTTGGTTAACGCCAGCCTAGATTTCCATGCCACCAGCACCACCGCATGCATTGACGACTGGCTTAGACAAGGCCAACAGATTCTAGATTGGTTGCCACGGGATGCCTGCCACGAGATGGCAGGCCCGGGGGTCTTGGCTCGACAACTGGATACCGAAATGAGACAGCCTGCGGCGGTCATCACGTCGTCAGGGCCAGTGCGATTACTGCTACACAATTTCGAGAATTCCTGCTCCACTACTGGCCCCTGCCCCTCGGGAGGCTTCAGGAAAACCACGTCCATCCGGTCTGGGTCCGAGTTCGTTAGCATCCAGGAGCGCGGCTACGCGGAGGTGACCGCACCACGTGCGTCGATCCGGTTGGAGGGGATGCCCGAAGTTATCCTGCAAGGCGGTACGCTCATGGAAGGTGTGGTACAAGGAAATCTCCGCCTACCGATGGCGGAAGGAGCCATCTGTGCCGGTCTCGCAGGCTGCGTCGTAGGCGATGACCAAACCCTCCGGGCTGGGGGAAACATAAGAGTCGATTCCCTGGGTGCCGCCGGCCCTGGACGCCTGGGGGCGACCTTATCGGGCGATGATCTCACGTTGAGATTGGACGAAACTTGGCTGTCGGCGCCTGCGAGCAAGTTGGTTGCCGCATCGGGGCTAGCTGTACTCCTGGCGGCGTTGGCGAAAGTGGTTGCCGGTGGCTTGGGCACGAAGATCCGCCCGGACCCCCTAGCTCACGCCAACCGCCGCAAATTGTACGATTACATCATAGCAAACCCCGGCGCGACGTTCCGTGAAATCGTTCGGGGCACTGGAATCCCGACGGGCACCGCCAGGCATCATTTGGCGGTCATGTCGCAGGCCAGCGCTATTCGGGAGCACGGCCACAAGGCCACGCTGCGGTACTTCGAGAATCACGGCCGGTTCGACGAATCGTGGAACACCGTCGTCATGCCGCGGGAGCCGGAGTTGAGGCGTTTGCACGACTGGCTGCTCGTGCACCCAGGTTCCATGCAGCGGGAAGTCCTCGACGCTGCCAGCGAGGCTTGGGGTTGGAGCCGCTCAACCACGCAGCACCGCCTTGGACGCCTCGCCAGCGAAGGCCTCATCGACGTGAAGTTGCAGGGCCGGTTGAAATTGTACAC
>JBFIJP010000417.1:0-3586 GCA_041600695.1 Thermoplasmatota archaeon
CGAACGAAACCACGGACGCCGACGGCGACGGCGTGGGCGACAACGGCGACAACTGCCCGACTACGGGCAACGCTGGCCAGGAGGATCTGGACGGCGATGGTTTGGGCGACGCTTGCGACGACGACATGGACAATGACGGCGTCAGCAACAGTGACGAAGTCGCCCTTGGCACTGATCCCGGCAACGCCGACACGGATGGCGACGGCGTGAATGACGGGCAAGATGCGTTCCCGCTTGATCCGAACGAGAGCGCGGACACCGACGGCGACGGCATCGGCGACAACGCTGACAACTGTCCGTACGTGGAGAACCCCGGCCAGGAGGATTTGGACGGCAACGGCCACGGCGACGCATGCGAACCGGCCATGCAGGGCTTGCCGGCGGTTCCGGGCGCCCCCAACCCAGTCGTGGACGCCATCAAGGTCGCCGCCAGCGACGGCGCACCCTACGACAATTTCGGCTATGCAGTGGCGGTGAGCGGTGACACGGCCGTTGTGGGTGCCAACTGGAAGGACGACTTGGGAGGCCGGGCCTCCGGTGCAGCCTACGTGTACACGCGCTCCGCCGGCGGATGGAGCGAACAAGCCAAGCTGGTCCGGATTGACAGCGGATACAATCATGTGTTCGGCCACTCCGTAGCAATCAGCGGCGACACCATCCTCGTCAGCGCCCCTTACGACGACGACTTGGGTACGCAATCCGGGTCAGCGTATGTGTTCGTCCGTTCCGGTGAAACGTGGACCGAACAAACCAAGCTTCTCGCCAGCGACGGCGGACCCGGCGACAAGTTCGGCTGGTCGGTGTCGCTCAGCGGCGACACGGCCATCGTCGGCTCCCTCAATAACGACGCCAACGGGATCTCCGATGCTGGCGCCGCCTACGTGTACACGCGCAGCGGGACCACGTGGACGGAGCAAGCCAAGCTCATCGCCTCCGACGGCGCCGTACGCGACTTCTTCGGTGCTTCCGTTGCTCTTCGCGGCGATACCGCTCTGATTGGGGCACCATGGGACGACGATGATGGCGCCGAATCCGGCGCCGCGTACGTTTTCACTCGCTCCGGCGGCGCTTGGAGTCAAGACGCCAAGATTGTCGCCGACGATGGCGCGGCCGGCGACTGGTTTGGATATCCGGTGGCGCTTAGTGAAGATACCGCCGCCATCAGCTCCCAGTTTGACGACGACCAAGGCCTCAGTTCCGGGTCCGTGTACGTTTTCGCGGGGTCGGGCACGAGCTGGGTAGCGCAGGCCAAGCTTGTCGCCAGCGACGGCGCCGCCTCCGACTTCTTTGGCAACTCCATCGCAGTTAGCGGCGACACCGTTCTGATCGGCGCCAAGGGAGATGATGCCCCAGGATCCAACTCTGGATCCGCGTACTTGTTCACGCGCTCCGGCGCCACGTGGGCCCAAAACAGCAAACTGGTGGCCAGCGACGGCGCGGGCGGTGACACGTTTGGCACTTCGGTGGCGTTGAGCGGCAACACGGGCATCGTCGGCTCACCCAACGACGATCAGAACGGCTCGGCGTACATCGTCCAGTTCGCGTGTGCCGCATCGCCCGCTGGATCCACGTGCACGAGCACACCGGTGGCCCTGCCGAGCCTCCCCTAGGCTCCCAGACTTGGATCCTGAATGGGACGGCATGTCCCTGAGGTCCATGCCGCCCGTCCGGGAGGGTGCCAGCGGAGGTGACGCCTCCGCTGGCGCCCGATTGGGGCTCATGGCCTTAGCCGCGCTTGAGTGAACAGTCACCGCTCCGCCCCGCGCTTGCGCCCACGGACCCCGCTGGTCAACAAGCGTACGCGCGGGCTGCGTGGTGATGACGATCCGGCGGGAGTGGAAGCGGTGCCAGGCTCGCCGTTGGGGGACCCACCCGCCGTCCCACGACCCGGTTGGAGCGAGCGGGTCGTCGCCGAGGCGTCTACTGGGGGAATTGGCTGAGGTCCGTCACTCCCAACTGCCCCAGGAAGTCCATCATGTCCTGAACGACGTATTCGTTGACGATGTGCCCGTCACGAATTCTGTCAAGGGCAAGTCCCTCCATTCGGATCTTCTTGCCCGTGGGCGGGATGCCCATCCAGGTGCCCTTGTGGGTTCCCTCCATGATCCAGTGGGCGGCGACGGTGTCTTTGCGGCCGACCACATCCATGATGTCGCCCTGGAGGTCGGGGAAGGCTTTGTGAAGATCGCGGACCAGTTTCTCATAACCGGCGCGCGTGGGCTCGTATCCGGGCGGCGGCACGAAGGTGAAGTCCTTCGAAAGGTAGTGCCCCACGGCGTCCGCGTTCCCCCGGGCCCAAAGGTCATCAAAACAATCGAGCAGCAGCGTTTCTGCGGCTTTGGCTTGCAGCGCCTGCTCCTCAACTAGCCGTTCCGGGTGTCGGATGAGTTGTTCAACCATGTTGTCGCCTTCTGGCTTCCTTTGCCAACGGGTGCTGGGCGCGGCGAGCTCATGCCCTTTGCGAAGCCGCCTGCCGTGGCCCGTGGGGGTGGGAGCACCACGCCTCGCAGGGGATGCGGCGGAGCGCAGCGCGAAAGCCAAGTGCGGCGCGGTCTTCGCGTGTTGGTGGACCACCCCAGGATTGTCCTTAGCGCAGTGGAAGAAGGCATTCTTCGTGAGTTCCGCCGCCGCTGCCTGGCCTACCCTGAGGCGATGGAGGTGGAGCAGTTTGGCCATCCGTGGTTCAAGGCGGGCAAGCGTCCATTTGCCATTTTTGGCAAGGACGAGGGTCGTTTGACATTCAGCTTCAGCACGTCCCGGATGGACCAGGAGGGGCTGTGCCAGCTGGAGGGCTTTTGGCCGACGCCCTACATGCACCAGCACGGCTGGACGACCATGGCCGCCGACGATCCGGATTGGGGCCTCGTCGACGAATTGCTGGATTCAGCGTACAGGCACGTTGCGCTCAAGCGGATGCTCAAGGCCCTGGACGATGCGCAGGCCCGCGCCGCCGGCTAACGCTGCGGCCATGCCAGTGGCAAAACGACATCCGGTTCCTGGCTGCACACGCTAGGGCGCGTCTGGCAGGGTTCCTTCCGCGTTGATCGCGGCCGTTCCCGATGCCAGCGCAACAGGTCTGCCTGCGCCGTCAAGCACTTGGCATCGACTCACGGCGACGGTTCGTCCGCGGTGCACGACCTCGGCATCCGCTCGCATGAGTGAACCGTCCCCGACGACCGGGCGGAGGAAGTTGACCTTCACATCAAGGGGCAACGCGGTGCCTCCGGCGGGCACCGTGGACTGCGCGGCCGCGCCCAGTGCCGCGTCGGCCAGCATGGCAATGACGCCACCCTCCACCCGCGGGAACGGGCTGTACAGCCACTCGGTGGCGGGCAGGACGAGGCTGCACCATCCATCGCCGACGGCAACCGGCCGTCGGCCGGTCAGCATCGCCGCAGGGGGAAGCGGCAGGTCTCCTGCGATCTGTTGCTCCAGGATTTCTCTGCCATCGAGGTCTTTCCAAATGTTCGGCGGGAGCCCCTCGCCCATGGCCGGCAGGCGGTACGGTGGAATCCGGCTCGGACTCGTGTCCGGCTCAAAGGCGGGCAGGGGCGCCGGCCGCGCGGGTGCCGCGCCGACGGGGGGC
>JBFIJP010000418.1:0-3565 GCA_041600695.1 Thermoplasmatota archaeon
GCAGATGACCTTCGCGCCGTAGGCCGCTGAACCATGGACAAATGGGCCGATGAACTAAATTACGCGACGCTGCTGGCGCCTTCATGGACCGCGCCATCGCCGCCGTGCTGCTCCTCCCGATCTTGTCGGGCTGCGTTGGGGATTCATTTCCCGACGCCGCCGACGCCAGCGCCGAAACGCTCTGGCAAGAGCACGTCCGCCTCAGGGATGAGCCGGTTAGCTGGCAGCGGGAGGTTCCCCTCGGCTTCCAGCTCGTGCCCAGCGCCTTGGACGCCTGGGCCCGCCCGACGGCCATGCTCCGGTTTGACTACCTGGCCATGCGGTTGTACCAGCAGGAGGGCTCTCGCGGCGACATGCAGTGGGTCAAGGAGACGCTGCCCCTAACGTACGATTTCCGGCAGGCCGATGGCGCCCTGGCGGCCGTCAACCTGCCGGAGCGGAGCAGCCGGTTCTTCATGCCGGAGTCCAGCGGCCCCCTTACGGGCGGCTTCGAGGCTGGCGTGTTCCTCTTCATGACCTGGTGGGCGACGGGGGAAATCCAGGCCCCGTTCACGGATTTCGGCATCAACTTCACGTTCGTGCGAGACGCGGAGTCCTTCGACCGGGACGATTGCCGGGGTTACAGCCTCACCTGGGAGGAGCAGGAGAATTCGACGGTAGCCGTTTGCGTCCATCCTGACGAAATGCTGCCTCGCGCGGTGATCGTCGACAACGACCACTGGAGCGGCGAATTCACCCGCATCGGCGGAGACCTCGCCCTGCCCGCCCCGGCGGGAGAGGTCGAGCCGCCTGTCGTCTTCGATCGACGGCCCATGGAGCGAGTGTTTGACCAGGGCCTTGACGTGTATGGCCCCCCGATCGCGCATGACGGTGACTGGGCCGAGGGCGTGCACGCGCGGATCGCAGGTCTGCTCACGGACAGGAACTTCCCAGCCTTTGCCGCCACCCATCCAGACCTGTACCCGCGATTCATTCTTGCCGGATTCCCGGACCTTTCCACGATTCTGCTGGGGACGGCGCCCCTCGCCAGCCACGATTGGGAAATGCTGACCGACGGCAGGTCCCTCTACTGGGGCGCCACTGTCAATCCCCAGGCCGTCGATGTCCATGTGGCGGAGCGCCCAGGAATCGCGTATGATGCGGATCCCTTGTTGCCCACCGGGTTCGAATTTGAACCCTACGGCTATCCGGCGCTCGAGCAACTGCCGGGCTTTGTACCCGCCGGGGATTTGGCGGCAGCCTACGATGGAGTGGTCCCAACGGACCCCGGCCATTTCCAGTGGCTCATGTGGCCCTGGGCCAACGAGACTGAGTACGAGGTCTGGGCAACATCCTGGGTGCTTGCGGACTCCTGCTGGGAGGAGGATAAGGGGGATCGCTATGCGTTCGTCAGCGCCGCGACGGGTCAGCTACTTGGGATCGGAAACGTAACCCGCTACATCTCCCCCGGATCTGGATCCTGCTCGATGGGCCTGTGGCTTCCCGCCGCAACGGGGCTGGCCCCCGTGCACGCCACGCTGCGCTTGTGGTCCGATGGCCGTACGGACATCACCTACGATGCGGGGGCGGGACTGTCCGGCTTCCAGCCGGCCTGGTCGCACGTGCTGGTACCCTAGCAGGTCGGCAGCAGCAGGGCCGGCGAGGCCCGGTCACGCCGAGGCATCTGCCCTCGGCACCGTTTCGCAGTGCACAAGTGTGCCCCGGCACGTCCACCCGCATGGCTGGCCGACGAGTCCTGCTGGAGCGCCATGGGCGCCCCCATGTGCTGAAGGCGACGCCCTTTGAACCCCAGGCGCCCGGTGCTGGCCAGATCCTGATTGAGGTGGCCTTCGCGGGCGTCAATTTCGCCGAACTGATGCAGCGCGTCGGCCTGTACCAGGCGGCTCCCAAGTTGCCGTTTGTTCCAGGGTTCGAACTGGCCGGCACGGTCGCCGCGGTCGGGCCCGGTGGTGCCGACGTGAACGTGGGCGACCGGGTCGCGGCGGCCACGCGCTTTGGTGGTTACACCAGCCACGCCACGCTCGACGCGGGTCAGGTCATGCCTGTGCCCGACGGCGTCGGCCTGGACATGGCAGCCGGCTTCCCGGCAACCTATCTGACGGCGTGGATGGCCCTGCACGAACAGGCGCGTATCCGGCCCGGTGAGTGCATTCTCATCCATGGGGGTGCGGGTGGTGTGGGATTGGCTGCCATCGATCTTGCCAAACAGCACGGCTGCCGGGTGATTGCGACTGCTGGCGGGCCGGAAAAGAAGCGATTCTTGGAAGGGCTGGGCATCGAGGCGGCCATCGACTATCGGGAAGCACCCTGGCCGGACCAGGTCAGGGCTGCCGTTGGGGCCGTCGACTGCGTTCTCGACGCCGTGGGGGGTCGCAACTTGCATCAGTCGATGGAGGCGCTCGCCCCGCTGGGTCGAGTGGTCAGCTACGGCGGCTCCGAGATGATTGGGCCGCGGCGCAACCTGCTGCGTGCCGCGGCGCTGTGGGCACGCATGCACGTTGCCGTCCCGCCCATGGTTCGCCACAGCCGAACCTTGTCCGGCCTGCACCTCCTGCACCTGTGGGATGAAGGCGTGGATCTGCTGGGGCCGGCCAACAAGATGTTGCAAGACATCCAGGCCGGCAGGCTCGCGGGTCCTCGCATCGACCGGGTCTTCGACCTTGACGACGCGGCCGACGCCCACCAGTATCTGCACGACCGGCGTAATATCGGAAAGGTCCTGCTGCGAGCGTAGCGAGCGAAGGGCGTTGCCGTGATCGAGGTCCGTGAGGGCCTTGGGTTGGCAAAGGCCGGCGGCCGCGCCCGCGGCCGCCAGCCCCACGGGGGGCTGGCGGCTCCGTGGTGACTATTCCGGAAGGGCCTGGAACATCAGGTCTGTCACCTGGACGCTGCCCGACGGGCTCTGGTCGAAGGCCAAGTCGATCCCTGCGATGGCGGCGAAGTCCAGGCCCGCAAAGGCAGACAGGGGCAGGCTGACCGTGTTCAGGACAACCTTGGCCGACGCATCTCCAGGCGGGGTGAACAGAGCATGGCTGTGGGCGCTGGCGACGATGGATGCCGTGGCGCCGTGGGCGTCACGCAGGACGACTCGCACATCCTGGCTGGGGCCATTTCGGGGGTCCTCGTGGTTGACACCGATGCGGAAACTCAGCACATCATGGCCGGAGATGTCCTGGGCCGGGAAGGTCGTGGCGTAGGTGGCGGCGGTGTCCCAGATGAGGGTCAGCTGGTGGGCGCTGGCGGTGTTTTGCTGGCTGGGGCAATCGTTGGCATCGCACGTGCCGATGCTTGTGAACCCCGTAAACGTGCTTTGGCCGCCCAAATCGTTGCCTGTGAGCGTGGCGGCGTTGAGGGCGTCCTCAACGATCAGGCGGGAGCCTGCGGGGGCATGGTAGGAAGCATGCAGAATGTTGCACGCTGCGGTGCCTGGGCACCCTTCGGCCGGCATGGCAGATGCACCTGCCAGCACGTCGGCGTAGGTGGCGTCGCCAGCCAGGTAGTACCGGAAGAATCCGTTGATGAGCACGAGGCCGGTGGCCCGCTGTTCGGCGGCCGTCAGCCGGCC
>JBFIJP010000419.1:0-3564 GCA_041600695.1 Thermoplasmatota archaeon
CCGGAGCCCGTCGCGCCTCATCCTGGATATCCTGCGGGCTGTCCACCGGGAGGGCCGCGCCCAGATCACCCGGCTACAGATGCTTGCCAACCTTCCCCACACGCGGCTGCGCGGCCACCTGGAAGACCTCACCTCCAAGGCATGGCTGGAGGAACTGGAGGACGACGGACGCCGCGCCTGGCGTTTGACTCCAAAGGGGCGCGAGGTGCTTCACGAACTGGAGCGCATGGAAGAGGCGATGCAGGATTTCGGCTTGGCCCTCTAGCGTGGTTTCCAGCCGGCACCCGTACCTACGGTTCGCCGGGCGGGCGCCGCTCCACACGAACGCCCTCGGCTTCCAACGCCTGCATCAGGCCCTCAGCGTCCCGGCTTCCAATCACCAGGTCCCAACCATCCATCTCCAGCCGCACGGCGCTCTTGCCCCAGACAGAGTACGCAACGGCGCCGCGTCCGATGCGGATGCCCCAGCCACCGTAGCGCCACCAGTCATAGGGCTCCTCCACCGCCCGCCGGACGCTGGTCAACTGGATCGTCCGTTTCCAGAGCGGCCAGTAGACGACAACCAGCCGTCGCGGCTCCACCCGGGTGGCAAGGTTGGCGGACATCAGGGAGCCCACACCGAGCGCCGCCAGTACCATGTACAGCATTTCACGGGTGCTGCCGGCCCGCCACGTTGCGGCCCCGCCTGCACCTACGGCGCCCGCGACGGCGGCGCCGACGACCCACAGGATGGGATTGCGGGCAAGCCACTGGCGTTCGCTGAACACATGCGCATCTTCATCCGCGCCATGCTTAACGCTGACCCGAGGGGCGATGCGCCCGCAGCCCCTATGGCACGACCCACCTGGGACCGGTCAGGCAGCGGTCCGGGACAGCGGGCCGCCAGCCCAACGAACCCTGGCAACTACTCGACCACAGTGCCGCGCAGCGACGCCGTGTAATCGCCCAGCGGGTGGGGCTTCCCGTCGGCAAAAACCCGTTCCGGATACTGTGTGATACCAAACTCGGCCAACGCCAGGAGAACGGGGTAAAGCGCCGCACCACGCTCGGTGGGGGCATAGGAGCCGTCCGGAACGCGCTCAAGGTACCCCTCCGCCACCAGTTCCGCCAGCCGTCGGCTCAGCATGCGATCCGTCAGGCCCGTGTTGGCCTCCTTGAACTCCACGAACCGGCGGCGCTCTTCGAGCACTGCGTCCCGCATGAGTGCCATCGCCCATTTGCGTCCCAAAATGTTCATTGATAACTGGATTGGGCACATGAGCGTGAGACTGGCACGGCCGGGCACGGGAAGCGTATCGGAGGACGCTTGATGGGGTTTTGGGCCGAGGCGTTGTTGATCTGGCGAGAGCGCGATTCAAAAGCGGCCGGCCCCATCCGCACGCATGAAGATCGCAGTTCTCGGAACGGGAGACGTTGGCCGCGCACTGGCCGCCGGTTTTGCCAGACACGAGCACGACGTGATGATGGGAACCCGAACGCCAGAGGCTACGACCATGGCTGATTGGCTGGCCAACCACGCCCGGGTCCAGTTGGCCCACCACGCGGATGCGGCCCGCTGGGCGGACATCATCGTCGTGTGCACAGCGTGGGCCGGGACCGGGAACGCCTTGAAACTGACTGGGCCGGAGAATTGCGCGGGCAAGATCGTCATCGACGTGACCAACCCCCTCGGGCCCAGCCCCCAGGGGCCGCCGGTGCTGGTGGTTGGACACACGGATTCCGCCGGAGAGCAGGTGCAGCGTTGGCTGCCCCAGGCCCGGGTCGTGAAGTGCTGGAACACCGTTGGCAACCCCCACATGATTGATCCGGATTTTCCCGACGGACCACCCACCATGTTCATCGCCGGCAACGATGGGGACGCCAAGGCCGACGTGAGCCGCCTGCTGGAAACCTTCGGCTGGGAGACTTCAGACCTCGGTGGCATCGAGGCCAGCCGGTATCTGGAGCCACTCGCCATGGTGTGGATTCTGGATTTCTTCCGGACGGGGTCTGGCAACATGGCCTTCCGGATGATCCGGAAATAGAAGCCGCGCCGGGTGGCATGCGGGCCGGCACCGTCGGCACGGCCGGCGCCCCCGGCGCGGCCGGCGGGGCCGCAACGACGCGGGGGCCGCCAGCGCAGCTACTCTGCTTCCTCGATCGCCAAAGCGCCGCTCACACGGAAATCCTGGTCGCTTGTAGCGTAGGCGTACGCACTTCCCACGGCACGGGAGCCAGATGCGTTCCAGACATAGGCATGCACCACGCGGTCGTCGCCGAGGGCCAGATCCAGGTATGGCGTCTTGATCGTGAGGGGCGAAGTGCCCTCCACTTCCTCAATCAGCTCCAAAGGGCACCCCGCACAGGTGCCCATCACCATCAGGCCCAGGCCCAATTCCTGCGATAGCCTCCCGTTGGCGTCCCACGTCAGGTTCAATTGGGCGCCCCGCAGCCACCCGGAGCGCTCCAGGTAGTAGTCCGTGTTGCCCTCCACTTGGTCGTGCTGGGCGCAATCCGAGAGAACGGTCCACTCGCAGACGAGCAGACGCGTGCCCAGGTTTCCGGCCCATTCGACGACCACGTCCTCCCAGGGTGGCGGCGGCAACGCCTGGAAGGTAACGTTTTGCACGGGCTCGGGGACAGCCGCCACGCGCATGTCGTCGGCTGGCCGAGGCGCGTCACTGGTGCAGCCGGCAAGCAGCAGCAAGGGCAGCATTGCGACGAGGACCCGCATGGCGCTTCTAGTTCCCAATGGGGGGATAAGTCTTGGGACCCCGTCGAGCCCGCCGGCCGCGGCCCATGGCGCGCAGACCCGGGCGCGTGTCGCCTGACCGGGGATTGCCTTCCGAGCCGGCGTGCTCATGTGATCGCGGCGTAGGGCCTAAGACCAGGAGGCGTGGCCGGCCCCACTGACTGGACCGGACGCGCCGGTGGGCCAGCCGCAGTCGCATCGGCGCGCCGGCGGGCGCATCCAGCGCACCCGACCGCCCGCGCAGATTTGGCATGGATCTACGTGGCCGCGCTCGTGACATTGAAGTCCATCTTGGCCACCCGCCGCAGGGCCAACGCCACCCAGGCCACGCACCAAAGGGCCAGCCACACCAGCGCGAAAGCCGGATTCGCCAGACCCTTCGAAAAGGCGGCTGGGTCAATCCACAGGATGACCGAGTTGGCGTGGTAAAGCACCGTGAAGTATCCCAGGCCACCCCCGACGGAAGCGCCAAACGGTATCTCCCAGGCGACGAAGACGCCGATGCTGATGTAGACATGATAGCGCGTCGACACCAGGCTGATAAAACCAAACAGGCAGGTGAACAGCACCGCCGTCAGGGCTCCCACGAGGAGCGCGACGGGAGTCATCATGAGCAGCACGAGCGCTCCGTCGGTGCGACTCTCGCCATCCCAGGACACCACGTCGACACCGGCTCCGGCTACCACGTAACTGGCAAACTGTGTCAGTGCCAGCAACAGGATTTGCAGGGCCGCAAGGGCGGCTGCGGCAGCCGCCACGGGAACCAGCCGGGACAGGTACAGGCTACGCCGGCCGATGGGTCGAACCAGCAGGTAGCTGAGGGTGCGCTCCTC
>JBFIJP010000420.1:0-3563 GCA_041600695.1 Thermoplasmatota archaeon
CGCGCGCCTCGGCCAGGGCGGCGGCGATGCGGGCCTTGTCGCCGGGCGAAGCATTGGGCAGCGGCGGCGCATGGGCCTGCTGGGGCACGGCGGGCGATGCCGGGAGGTGCTAGGAAATGGTTGTGCCTGGGGCGTCAGCCGTCCAATCCGCCGGCCAGGGAGGTAACCAGGTCGCGCAACGGGTCGGGTCCCTCGGCAACCTGCCGCACGACGGCGCTTCCCACGATCACCCCGTCCACGCCGGCCGCCATCACGCGGCGAACGTCGTCGGCTGACGACACGCCGAAGCCGACGCACAGCGGCACGCCCGGCGCTGCCTCCCGCGCTCTTCGGGCCGTTGCCTCAACCAGCGGGCCGGGATCGGATTGGCCTGTGATGCCCACGTTGGCAACCACGTACAGGAAACCCGTGGCCGTGGCGGCGATGGCAGCCATGCGTTCGGCTGACGTGGTGGGGGTGACCAGGGGCACCCATGCCAGCCCGGCGGCGGCCAGCGCGCGGCGGGCGGGCCCTGACTCTTCGAGGGGAACATCGGGGAGGATGCAGCCGTCGATGCCAGCGTCGGCCAGGGCGCGTGCCCATCCGTCCCAGCCCATCTGGTAGGCCAGGTTGGCGTAGGTCATGGCGATGAGGGGCGTATCCGGGTGGTCGTCACGCAGTTGGCGGGCGAGCGCCAGGCAGGATGCCACGGTGGCGCCGCCAGCCAGGGCCTGGTTGGCGGCCGCCTCGATGACGGGGCCGTCGGCAGCCGGGTCACTGAAGGGAATGCCGAATTCGATCCAGTCGGCGCCGCCCGCGATCACGGCGTCGAAGGCCGCACGGCTGCCGGCCAGTTCGGGGTATCCGGCGGGGAGGTAGATGGACAACGCGCCACGGCCCTCGGAGCGGGCCCGGTCGATGGCGGACCGCAGGCGCTCGATGCCGGTCGCCGTCACGTGTCCCCCATGGCGCTTCGGATGGTGTGAATGTCCTTGTCGCCCCGGCCGCTGAGGGTGACGAGCAGGGGTCCGCTGCCGGGCAACGCCATGCGTTTGGCTTCCGCCAGGGCATGGGCCGACTCCAGCGCGGGAAGGATTCCCTCCATTCGGCACAGGTCGCGCGTGGCAGCCAGGGCCTCCGCGTCGGTGGCGCTGGTGTAACGGACCCGCCCTGCTGCCTTGAGGTGGGCATGTTCGGGTCCGACCCCCGGGTAGTCCAGGCCGGCGCTGATGCTGTGGGGCTCAACGATCTGGCCGTAGTCGTCCTGAAAGAGGACGCTGAGCATGCCGTGCAGGATTCCCGCCCGGCCGGTGGTGAGGCTGGCTGCGTGCTGGCCGGTTTCGACGCCGTGGCCCCCCGCCTCGACGCCGACCAGTTCGACGGCCGCGTCGCGGCGGAAGGCGTGGAAGGAGCCGATGGCGTTGCTACCGCCGCCGACACAGGCAAGGACCGCGGCCGGCAGCCCGCCGGTCTGGTCCTGCATCTGGCTCCTGGCCTCTTCGCCGATGATCTTCTGGAATTCGCGCACCATCCATGGAAACGGATGGGGTCCAACGACGCTGCCGACGCAGTAGTAGCTGCTGTCGGGATCCGCGGACCATTCCCGCAGCGTCTGGTTGACGGCGTCCTTGAGGGTCCCGTTGCCGCTGGGAACGGAGTGCACCTGGGCACCAAACAGCCGCATGCGGAAGACGTTCAATTCCTGCCGGGCCACGTCCTTCTCGCCCATGAACACTTCAACGGGCATGCCCAGCACGGCACCAGCCATGGCGGTGGCGACGCCGTGTTGGCCAGCGCCGGTTTCGGCGATGATCCGTTTCTTTCCCATCCGCTTGGCCAGTAGCGCCTGGCCCATGACGTTGTTGAATTTGTGAGCGCCGCCGTGGACCAGATCCTCGCGCTTGAGCCAGATCGGCGCGCCGTAGGCCTGGGAGAGCCGCCGGGCGTGGTACAGGGG
Source organism: Thermoplasmatota archaeon (assembly GCA_041600695.1). Taxonomy (GTDB): domain Archaea; phylum Thermoplasmatota; class E2; order JACPAO01; family JAHFTW01; genus JBFJVP01. The sequence goes on from JBFIJP010000420.1 coordinate 1,937, forward strand.
TGTCGGGCGGCCACCGTAATGGCGGTTCCAGTCCGCCAACTCGGCCCAGAAGGAATCGTCGGCGCGGGCGGCCTGGAAGGCTTGAGTGATTTCTGCCACGACGGGCATCAGCGTCTCGGCGACCCAGCGGCCGCCGAACTGGCCGAAGTAGCCGCGTTCGTCGGGGCCTTCATCGGGGCCGTCGGGTAGGCTCACAGGATGCACAACGGGGTGTGCCACTTCCCCGCCGCGTTTGACACTTCCGGACCATGATGGCCAGATGTGCCCAGCGCCTGGGTCCCGGTCCGTGGGCGAACGGCTAAGGCATCCCCGGGCCCGTGGCATCCATGCGTCTACTGCCCCTGGTGCTACTCATCACCAGCCTCGCCGGCTGCCTGTCCCCGACCCCCGGCGACCCGCTGGCAGCCGTGCCAGCAGACCCCGCCGACCCATTCGGCGGGTATGCCGATCCGCTGCTGGTCGCCCACGACCACAACGACGCCAGCCTGCATGACATGCGAACCGCAACCATGGAGCACCTGGGCGGACTCAACGAAATCGTACCCACCCTGAGCCATGCGGAGGCCGACATCCTGGACGAGGATCACCTGGTCGTCGCCAACCTGCTCGACGGCTTCTCCATCATTGACGTCAGCGAACCCGCTGCACCCCGCGTGGTGGGCCGCGTCGTCCACGCCGGCTTCAACGGCGACGTGAAGGCATCCGAATCCGGTAACTTCGTGTTCCTCGGCGTCCAACTCGCCGGCGGCGTCGGAGTGCAGGCCTACAACGTTGCCGTGCGGGAAGCCCCCGTTGCCGCCGGCTACTGGCCCCTTGACGCCGGGTGCCACATGCTGGCGGTCCATGCCGGCCACCTGTACTGCGCGCCCAACGACGAAACCGTCCGCATCTTCGAAATCGTGGAGGCCCCGGCAGCAGCCGCAGTCGCCCTCGTACCTGTTGGCGCCTACGCTCCCCACGGGGAGCCGACCTTGCTGGTGGCAGGGCACCCCGCACAGGGCCGGCCAGGAATCCTGACCCATGACATGACCGTCCAGGACGATCCCCTCAGCGGTGAACCGGTCATGTTCGTCAGCTTCTGGGACGACGGCGTGCATGTCGTTGATGTCAGCGATCCGTCCAGCCCGGTCCAGTTGGGCCGGTGGGCCGGCGAAGGCGCGGGTGACGAGTACGAAGGCAACATTCACACCAGCATGGCAAGCCTGGTCGACGGCCGCCGCATCATCGCCACCCTACCCGAGTACGCCCTGGCGCCATCGGTCACCTTCCTCGACGCAACCGACTACGCTAACCTCACCGTCATCGGAACCTGGGTGCCCAAGCCGGCCGCCGATTACGCCGACGAATCGAGTACCTTCAGCACCCACAACTTCCAGTTCCTCCAGGGACGCGTCTACCTCGCCATGTACCATGGCGGCGTGTGGGTTCTCGACGCGGGCAGCCTGGACGCGCTGCGAGAGCCGCAGGCGCTCGGGTATGACGTCACGGCCGGGGAGGGCACCGCCCCGGTTCGCAGCGGGGGAGTCAACGTCTGGGACGTCGTCATCCTGAACGGATACCTGTACGCCACCGACCTGGGCGGCGGCATTCGGGTCCTTCACTACCTGGAAGACCCGCTGGGCGACCC
>JBFIJP010000421.1:0-3557 GCA_041600695.1 Thermoplasmatota archaeon
ATGCTGCGGGTGTGGCCTGGCTGTTGCCGAGCAGGAGGCCGGAGTCCTGGCGCTGCCAACCGTCTCGAACACCCAACGCCATCCCGTCGGGGGCGAAGGAAACCGTGTGGTGGGCCCGTTCGGGCTCCTGGCCAAGCGGCCGGGCTGGCGTCGGGAGGCCGTCCCAATAGAAATCGTACCGGCCAACGGTGACCACCCAATCGGCGGGCGTGCAATGGCTGTCACAGTTGAGGCGCAACATCCACAGCCGGCCGCGATCCACACCATCTTCGGCTTCATGGAACGCACGGGCCCGCTCCTCCAGCGACGCCCAGGTGGGCATGGCGGGCAGATCCCGCGCGGCCACCGGCAGCCGCACCTCGACGGGTTCAGCGAAGTACTCGTAGTACACGCCGAAACTGGGAACCGTCCCGGTGGGACCTGGTGCTGGCTCGTGGCGTCCCACCAGCAGATACAACGCCGCGTTGCCATCGCTGAGGGTCAGGCTCCTGTATTCGATGCGGTAACTTCCCCACCAACCTGGAACGTACCACGCCGTCGTGGTGGACGTTTCGATGGCCACATGGTCCGGGTGCTCGTTGGCCCACTGGCGAAGCACATCCCATTCCGGATCACCGGCTGCCTGCTCGTACGCCTGGCGGGGCGTGAAGGTTGCCGTGGAACCCGTTTCGTCCAGACCCCACGGTTTGAGGGGCACGTCATGGAGGCCCGGAGCGTCTACGGGCCCTGTGTGTCTGAATTCCACGGCCTCGTCAACAACACCGCCGGCCAGCGCCTCCGCCAGCCTCACCTCGAAGCGGCCCTCGGGGCCCTCGGCCAGAATACCCACCGGGTAGGGGATGTGTGGAGCCAGCCAGGCGGACACGGCCCAGCCGTCACCCACAGCATCGAAACGCAGCGCTTCCACGCCATCCAGCGGCTCCTCGATGGCCTGGGCGCGGTAGAGCAAATCAGGTATCTCGACCAGGCCGGCTAGATTGCAGGCGCCCAGAAGGCGCAGGCCGCCGTCCAGGCTGGCGGAAGTGCCTTGCAAGGCGTGGCGCAGCAGACAATCACTGCCGCCACCGTACACAAGGCGCCGGTCACGCACCTCGAACGTCGAACCGTCGGCGCAGGGGTCCAGGTCGCAGGGGGGGTCTGCCACGCGTGCCTGATCGTCCACCACGGTCGCAACACCGATCCGGCCGCCGCGATCATCCAGAACAATCACCTGCGTTCGCTCCTGCCACGCCACGGCCTCCGCGTCGTAGGCGAAACCCTCGACCACAACCTGTCGCGCCGGCGTCAGGCGGCCATCGGCGCCGCGGATGGTGTCTGCCCGAGCCTCCACGAAGCGCAGCCAATCGGCGCGGCCGGCCGGCGGGGATTCGGGTGTCCACAACGCGGGCGCATCGAGCAAGGAAAAGCTGGCGCCGTCGCCCAGCCGCGGCGCGGGGGTTCCGAATTCATCGGGGATTTCCGGGGATGCGACCCAGGTCCATGCGGCCACGGCTGCGGATGCGGCCAGCAGGCCAGTCAGCAGGACGGCTCCCAGCTTGATGCGCCTGGATTTCACTGGAACTGCGACTGCCGATGCCGGCCTAAAGGTCATAGGTACAATCCTCCAACAGCCTGGAGCACGCGTCCAACAGCCGTTGGTCACCAGGAGGGGGTTCCCGGAACGCCGTCGCCTCAAGGTGGGCGCTCAGGTATTCGGTTTGCCTTGCGCCGGCCGGGGCCTCAAGGTAGGGTGCCAAATCCCAGATGCCTCCTGCCACGATGGGCCAATCCGGATCGATGAGGGCTTCCAGCACGAGCCGACCCGGCTTGCGCAGCACCGGCTCCGCATCAAAATACAAGGGCGTTCCCGGCGGGCTGAAGCGAAGATTCAGGCGGGGTTCATCCGTGGGCGTGGCCCATGTGAAATCGAATCGGAGCAGCCGGGCACCGAGGGGGACCCCGCCGCTGGCGGGATAATAGTGGGGCTTGCTTGTTCCCACGCCCTGGTCGTCCCGGTGTCCGGCGCGGTTTTCGTAAGCGCCCAGAAACAGGACATCCCGGGAATCAAAGACGACGGAGTCGGAACCCTGCCAGGCCGCGAGAATCGCGTCCTCACCCGGCTGCACTTGAGGCGTCCGGGGCCCGGGTTGGGGCTCAAAGGTTTCCCGCGCCGGGGCCGCGTCGTAATGGTCCCAGTCCGAATCCTCGTACAACCGATGATCATGATACGGGCGCACGCGAAGCGTCGTCTCTGGCGGCCGGCCGTCGGGTCCCGCGGGCATTTGGAACGTCGCTGGGCCGGGCGCCACTTGTCCACCCAGCACCTCCATCCAGGCGCGGCCGGTGGCCGATCCATTGACGGCGTCGGCAAGCGTCGCCTCCATGGACCACGTGCCCGGTTCGGGATCAACGACGACGAGAATCTTCAGGTCGGACTCCGGGCCCCCGGCCGCGTGGCGCGTCCCATCCGGGGCCAGGAGGACCAATTCGGTGTGCCGATCCGTGGCCGCAAGTTCCGGCGCCGGAGGCCCCGGTTCGGCATGGACGCGGGCAAAAATCCCCCCGGCCCCCGCCGGAACCTCGAATTCGACCGCCCACGGAGAGTCGGGCGACCAATCATGACGCAGTTCCCCTGACGCCCAAAGCACCGGGTCCGCGGCGGCCTGGGTGAAGATCAGGCCCACGCCGCGAAACGCCGGAGCAACGCTCAGGTTCCACATGGGGCCATCGGCCTCCCATGCGGCGGTCCAGACCCGTTGCTGGTCGTAATGGCAGGTCGAGCACCAGCGTTCCTCGTGCGTAACGGTTCCATCCATGTGCCAGACTGCCTGCTGGACGGAAACGTCCGGACCCGGCGAGGGGCCGTCCAGAAGAATGGTGGCGGTGCCGGCTGCGGCGGCCGCAACGAGGGCGACGGCAATCCATCGGAGCATGATCCCCACGCGCGGCGCGCGGGGTTAAGGAGCCTGGAGCGTTCATCCAACAGGTTTCCAACACCAGCCATTGGCGCGGGTCGGCGCGACCGCCTGCCACGGCATGCGCCCAGGTGCCCGGAGTCGTTCGCCAGGCACCCCGATACCCCCACGGCCGGGCCGCCCCGCCTGGCCCAATCCTGTCCGAAGCGTCCGGCCCATGCTTCTTCAAGCGGTGGCACCATGCGCGCGCGTGGCCACGCTCAAGTCAACCGATCCCGCCAACGACCAGCTCGTGGGAGAGGTCCCCGTTGCTACCGCCAGTCAGGTGAAGCAGGCGGTGGACGCCGCGCGGGCCGCGCAACCCGCCTGGGCTGGCCGCCCCTTGTCGGAGAGAACCGAAATCCTGCGCGCCTTCGAGGCACTGCTATTGGAGCGTCGGGCGGAGGCAACGAAGCTGGTTTCGCGCGAGAGTGGCAAGCCACTTGCCGAGGCCCGCATGGCCGATGTGTTCACCACGCTCCAGACCGCCCGCCATCTGGCCAAGCACACCGGCCACCTGCTGGGAGCCAAGCGTTTCCGGCTGCGCAATCCCATGCTCGCCGATCGGACCTCCACGGTGGCCCGGGTGCCGCTGGGTGTTGTCGGTGTCATCGCGCCGTGGAA
>JBFIJP010000422.1:0-3532 GCA_041600695.1 Thermoplasmatota archaeon
CAACCATTGCAGCGCCACACGACCATCGGGCAACACGTCCACCCGGTGTCGGGCGACCGCCAGGCCAGCCCGCGTGAGGTGCTGGGCCGCTTGCCGTCCCGCCTTCTGGAATTGGGGAAGGACCAGGTCGAGACGATCCGTTTGGGGCACCAGCAGGAGGCCAGTCCAGCCCTGCCGGGCACTGGCCAGTTGTGCATGCAGAGCCTCGGAAGACGCCGCCTGGGGGGCGCGGGGGAAGAAGAACAGCTCCGACGGCGCTTCCAGGTAGCTCTGGGCCGCCTGGGAGGCCAACAGGAAGGTTTCTTCCGTTACCGCCGCGGCGACGTTTCGTCCGGCATCCACGGGATCAGCAATGAGCAGCGCGGCCGACTGGTCTGGGGCTTCGCCGGTCCAATCGTGTCGGCGGGGTTCGCCTGCCGCCAGCCACGCAACGACACCTGCAAACGACTCGTGCCATTGGACCAACACCTCGCACAAGTATCCGCTGAAGCCCCCGATGGAGGTTTCCGCGCCATACACCGCCACGCCCTTCATCCACTGCTTGAGCAAGCGCACATCGCCCAGTTGATGACCGCGCAGATGGGCTTTCACCCAAGCCGTGTGCAGGGGCGTGCGGTCCACTGCGCTGGCTCGCTGACTGGCATCCCGGACCTTGAAGGCGGGAACCAGATCTACCTGGACGCCACGGTACAGGCCGAGCACGTAGGGGTGCTGAGCGTACTTCTTGTCCCACGACTCCAGGACGGCCGCGCCCACGCGCGTGGCAAGTGCCTCCAGTTGGTCGGCGGGCGTTTCGGGATCGCATAGCAGGAATAGGTCTACGTCCGTGCTGCCGGCAATCCAGGTGCCCTTGGCGATGCTTCCTTGCACCGTCGCCTCGGCCGACGACCCGGCAGCAGCCAGGACCGTGGCCACGTCTGCCTCCAGGGCGGCGACGATCTCCTGCATGCGTTGCTCCTCAGCAGCATCCGGCGTCAGCCGTCGCAGCACCTTTTCCTCCAGATCGCTGCGAGCGGTCACGGTTCCTCCAGATCGAGCCGACCCTGAACAAAGCCGGCTGCCGTGCGCGGTGCACTGAGGTGCTCGCTGCCGGTGGAGCCGACGATGACGCGGCGCAGCACCTCCTGCACCTGGGCGTCCGGCGGGTGTGGGTGGCGGGGCGGCCCGTACATGGGGTCTCGGTCGGGCACGGCGATGAGGGGCTTGGCCTTGCGACGGAAAAGCTCGCGGTACCGCCTCCGCTCCATGTCGCTCACCGTGATGCGCTCCAGGACACTCGGGTCGGGCTCGAAACCCGCCTCCCGGATTTCGGCCGCGAAGATCGGCCGGCCGAGCAGAGCCTGCAGGGCGGCCAGTGCCAGGGGCAGCCTGGCGTCGGCGGGAAGATCCATTTCCGTGACCGCGCGGCCGACCCAGCGGTGCAATCCCTGGTGCGCTTCCGGGTTCGCCAGGGCATAGTGCTTGCTGGGTCCGAAGTCGCTCTCCCGCAGCACGCCACCCTCCGCCAGGGCCTTGAGGTAGCCCGCCACGGTGAGTCGGTGCAGCGGCTTGGCAGGCGCCCGTGCTGCCGCCAGGGCCCGCGTGACGCCACTGATGCTGTCTTGGCCGCGGCGGCGCAGGTGTTCGAGGATGACGTTGCGCAGGGTTGGCTCGGTGCCGAGCACCGGCGCGCCGCTGGCCTCCTGTTCCAGGTCCTCCACCCATACCTGGTAACAGATCTGTTCACAAAAGCCCTTGCCGTGGGGGTAAGCGAAGGTGCGACCCCAAGGCTGTGGCCTCCAGCCCGCCGAGACAACCGGGGAAGCTACGGCTCGCGGCCGGCCGACTTGCCTCCGGCCACGACACGGCCCAGCCGCCGGACGCCCTGCACCACCCGCTGCTCGCCCTTGCGGAACCAGGCAAACAAGTCCCAGTGCAGTTCGTCCGCAACAATGGCGCCCAGTAGCCCCACGGCGAGGCCACCCGGAATGTCGGTAATCCAGTGGATCCCGAGGTACAGGATGCTGAACATGAACAGCGCCGTGTTGGCGATCATGAACCACAGGAAATGGCGGTGCTCCCAGTTCCAGATGGTGTACCCGCGGCGGCGCATGGTCCAGTAGGTCACCATGATCAGACCGAACGGGATGGCCATATGGAGGCTGGGGAACGCGTTGTCCAGCGGGTCGGCCGCCACGAAGAAGTTGAAGAAGTCCTCACTGGAGTGGTACAGGAGGCTCTGCATGCCCGGGATGAAGTCGCTCGTCACTTGGGCGTTGAAGAAGATGTAGAATGGAATCGCCAGGACGTAGATGATGGAGTAATTGAGCGCCGCCAGGTTGGCCAGCTCGCGATCATCCAGATACGCCCACAGCATGACCGTGAAGTAATTGAGAAACACGTAGGCCCACAAGTAGTGGACGTTCAGAAACGCGGTAAGCCACGGGTGTTGCAGTGCCTGCTGGATGTCGAACGTCAGGTCACCCTCAATGGCGTAGATCAACCACGTGAAGTCGCCGAACACACCACGGATGGGATCATTGAGCCGGTCCACCCAGTTCTTCTCCACGACAATTGCCGCAAACAGGAACAGGTGCCACTTGTAGTCGACGAGCAGTCGTAGGAGGTTCGCCGCGAAGCCACCACCCCACTGGCGGCGCGCAAACAGCCACAAGCCCAGCGGCGTGGAGGCCAACACGGTCCAGAAGACGATGCGACCGAGTGCCACGATGCTGCGACGGGCGCCCCCTTTTAGGCCCTTGGCCCGGGCAAAAAGCCCTCGCTTATATATTGGTTCTTAAGCAAAGATGGGGGCCTTATATACTGGCGGGCTTTGGCTGGCTCATTCGGAGAGGCCCGCCATGGCTGTCATCCACATCCAGAACGTTGTAGCCAGCACCTCCATCGGCGAGGAACTCGATTTGAACGCCATCAGCGCGACGTTTCCCAACGCCGAGTACGAGCCGGAGCAATTCCCCGGCTTGGTGTTCCGGGTCCCCGAGCCGAAGACGGCGGCGCTCATTTTCCGCAGCGGCAAGGTCGTGTGCACCGGTGCCAAGAGCATCGCGGAGGTGCACACAGCCGTCGGCATCGTGTGCGACCGCCTGCGTGCCCACGGCTTCGAGACGCTCGACGAGCCCGAGATCACGATCCAGAACATCGTCGCCACCAGCGACCTGGGCGCCGAACTCAACCTCAACGCCATCGCCATCGGCCTTGGCCTCGAGAATGTTGAGTACGAGCCCGAACAGTTCCCTGGCCTCGTCTACCGCCTCACCGACCCCAAGGTCGTCGTGCTGATCTTCGGCAGCGGCAAGCTGGTTTGCACTGGCGCCCGCCGCAAGGAAGACGCTGAAGAGGCCGTGGACAAGATCACGGCTGAACTCAGTTCGCTGGGCCTCCTGTTCTAGCACCCTCCTCCTGTCCTAGCACCCCGTGGGACCGCGCGTAGCGCGGTCGCACTCCGAGAGTATTAGGGCCCGGAGGGCCCTAAGTCGGGCAGGATCACGGCTGAACTCAGTTCGCTGGGCCTCCTGTTCTAGCACCCTCCTCC
>JBFIJP010000423.1:0-3518 GCA_041600695.1 Thermoplasmatota archaeon
ACCAGGCCGGTGGGGCACGATGCCGCCCAGTCGGGCCCGCGTGTTAAAAGTGCAGGTCCCTGGGGCCCCGCCCGCCCCCGAGCAAGAAATGACCGTCGCCGAAACGGAGGAAACAGCGACGGGTTGCTCAAGGGGGCGGGCGGAGCGTTGGTTGGTTGCTGGTTGCTGGTTGTTGCCAGGACACGCGGCGCGAACGCCCACCTGCCTCGGCAAACCTACAAACAACCATGGATTCTTAAAGCAATTGGAACCGGTTGGTTTCAGATGAAGCAAGAAGGGTGCGGAGGCGATAGGATGGCTGCGGGCACCATTAGTTGCATGGATCGTGGAGAAGAAACGGGTAACCGCGGACACGCCCAGGGCGTGGTCGCCGGGCGGCAACAAGCAGGTACGGCAGCAGCAAATCTGCCAACGCGATGCTTGGGGCCCCGCCTCGCCCGCCCCACAAGCCGCGTTGAGCCCGTCGCGCTCGCTGAGCCGCCAGGCAGTTGCAACACGATGTGCGCCATTCGTACCCCTTCCTGGACCTACAGCGCTAGCATCATTTCACTGCTCTATAGAAATGCGTGCGTCATTGGATTCTGAAAGCGTGCCGTGCTGAAGGCCAGCCAACACAGGCGCGGGCGGGACTCTCAAGGTCATCGCAACGAAAGGCCAACATCTGTTCGATCGTGTTTATAAAGAAACATCACTAGCTTGCAAACCCCTACTTGGTTGTGATACATTGGCAAAGGTCCCTACAACGCTCACGATTTGGATCGCCGCCGCTTTGATCGGCGTCTGCATGGCACCCGGCTCGACGGCCGGCCACATGCCCGGAGAAGGAAATCCCGCTGACGCGCCCTTCTACGCGCTTTATTGCTTGGACATTGTGGCCCGACTTGGGCCGTGCGTCGACTACGCGTACGCAGCTGCTTTCTGGGCCTACAACAACGTGGTAGACGCCAATCACGACGGCCAGGGCGACGCCTACGAACCTGCGACTCAGATGGTGGGCTGCAAAGTGGGTATCTTCGGCGGCGTAATCGACCATTGCCCGGAGCACTTCTGCGGCCCGGGCTGGGTCACGGGTTGTGCCGGCTGCCAGAGCATCGCAGAATGCACCCAGGACTACGATCATGACGGTGATCTACTCATCGACAACGCCGAATACGCGGCCTGTGGATTCCCCATCGTTCGTGTGGCATTGGACGCGATTCCGCCGCCGGGAGCGGGGCGATGTTCAGGGGCCTCCGATTATACCCCGGCGAACTATTTCCCGACCATTTACGCGACGGTGAATACGGCTCTTGCCGCCGTGTTCGGGCCCGTCAGCACGGTGGTGACGGCCGCCGACGGCACCGTTGAGGATGCGACTGAGCTTGCAACCGCGGTGGCGATTGGCTCATTCCAAGAAATCAGGGCCGTGTACGAAGAAATCGATGATGATCACGATCTCGTTCCAAACGACAGCGAGATCGTCGTGTGCCTCGTGTACCACGATGCACTCAACGGCGTCCACGCCGTCTGTTGAATGCGAAGCCCCCTTTTCCTTCGATCCTCGTTTCTCCTCGTGGCATCCAAGGAGCCGCGGGCCCACCGGGCGACGGGGCGATGGAAAAGAGACGGCTGGCTGGCGCTTCTGCACAAGCAAATGAGTCGCCTGCGCGCGATACGCGCGGCCGAACGCCTTCGCTCAACGGATTAAGCAATAAAAAGAAGTGAGGAAAAGGAAGAGGAAAACACCGCGAGATTACGCGGGGCCGCTGGGGGTGGTCGGGCAGGAACCATCGGTCACGACGGTTCCCCGGTAGCAGACCTGGTTGCCGGCAGCGTGAACCTCGAGGTAATCCGCGCGGCTCTCTTCCGACTGCTTGCAAGCGTTGCCGGTGGAACGGTCGTTGGCCGACTCGGTGCCGAAGTGGGCCAGGGCGTTGGCGATGCTGAGGGCCTCGTCGACCGTCAGGTCATCGTCCACGCCGTTGGCACTGGCGCTTACGGACCCTTGTCCACCCTCAGTGCCGTCCGCGTTGTAACACTCGCCGGACAGACCAACACCGTCGGCCGACACGGGCATCGAGAACATCGCAAGCGCGAGTAGCCCTACCAAAACCTTAGCTAGGTGACTCATGAAGAATACAACCTCCAACCGGAGCCAAATTGTTGAACGTATTTAGCCAATGCGGCTCCCCCCTGGACGGGTTCAGGATGGCATGGCGTGGTCAACCCCCCGGTGGCGCCGCATCCAGCGGGATGTCCTTCACGTGGGAATATGTGGGCCCCTGTGGGGTCAGTTGGGAGCTAAACAAGACGATTTGGTCGATGAAACCCTGAGCCAGCTCGGTGGTGCGGTGGGCGTCCACCCAGGGCCGGATGTCGCGGGGCGGCTGGAGGCGGGCCAGGGTCACGTGGGCGACGAAGCGGCGCTTGTCCGGAGGCTGGCCAAAATCCCGGGTGGCTTCCACCACCCGTGCAGCCACATCCGCTAGCTTGGGAGCCTCACAGGCAGCCCACGCCACGCGTGCTGCTGAGGGCCTGGGGAAAGCCCCGACCCCCGAGAGGCTGAAGGGAACGGCCTGGACACCCCCCAGTGCTTGGTCCAGCGCAGCGCGGACGGCCGGGACCTGGTCGTCGTCTACGTCCCCCAGGAATCGGAGGGTCACGTGCCACGTCCCATCGGGCACGAGCCGGGCCCGCGGCTGCTGCTCTTTCAAGTCGGCACTCAGCCGGCGCAGTGCTTCAGCCCCGGGGACGGGTGCTGCCACGAAGAGACGCACGCACCGCCATCTACGCCGAGAGGTATAGACGACCCGGCATGCGCAGGCGCGGCCGATCAGCGCAGCCGCAGGTTGGGTAGCGGCTGGTGGCCATCGCAGCACGCCTCGGCGGCGGCCACATGCCGCTGGAGTTCGTGCGCCAGGCCCTTGTCCGCCATCTTCTCCAGGTAGGGTTCCGCCTGAACGAGTCGCGCTTTGGCACCGGCCCAGTTCTCGCGGCTGGCATGGAGGTGGGCCGTGGCCACGATAACCAGGGATTGTGCCATGGGATCGTCGTGCTTCTTGCAGCGCCGGTGGAGTTTCTCGTCAAGGGCGGCATCATAATACCGGCCTTCTTGAAACGCTATCCGAAAGCCTCGCGTGGCGCCACGCATGGTCTGATAAAATCAGCAGGACCACGAAACCCTGACGTATTTCGAGGATACCGGGCCTTCGAACGCCATAAGAGAAACGCCGCACAGCCTAGATAAAACGGTAACGTCGAGCCGGCCGTGGAATCAACCTCAAGGCAATCGCCTTTCTGGCACTCCGTTGGCCAAACCCCGGACCTGTCCGGGAACTTGCTGCGGGCCCCCAGTCCGCTCGGCTGCGCCTCGCTCGCCGACCGCTAGCGCCCTCGGCGCCCTTGAACCCCGAGCCTCACTCCACTCGGCAAAAAGTAGCCCCGCCCGGATTCGAACCGAAGTCCCGGGCTCCAAAGGCCCAGATGATTGACCACTACACTACGGGGCTGCACGGATGTCTGGCGCACCGGCGCCGTCA
>JBFIJP010000424.1:0-3518 GCA_041600695.1 Thermoplasmatota archaeon
ACCCCACAGAAGGAACGGATTGCGCAGGGGCGACAGGGAGAAAGCTGAGCGGCGTTCACTGCGACAGTTCCCCACGTGGACGTTCTCGAAGAGAACCAGCAGGAGCAGCGTGGCGTTGCGGGATGCATCGACGCTCCATCCCGCCTCCAGCATCCAGCGGAAGGCACCATACGACACGACTCCGATCGTGATGGCCGCCAGCACGGTACGCTGGATCATGACCGGATTGAACACGCGCTCCCTGGGCGGCCGGGGCGGCCGGTCCAGGACATCAACCTCGCCGGGCTCCAGGGCCAAGCCGACATGCTGGATGCCATTGGTGACCAGATTCAGCCACAGCAACTGGGCCGGCAGCAGGGGCAGGGGGCTGCCCGTGGAAACGGCGAGCATGATCAGCACCAGTTCCGCGGCGCCCGTGGAGACCAGGAGGAAGGTGACGTTACGCACATTCTGGTACGCCACGCGGCCTTCAGCGACGCCGTCCACGATGCTGGTGAAGTTGTCGTCGGTCACCACGATGTCAGCCGCCTCGCGAGCCACATCGGTGCCGGCGCCCCCCATGGCGACCCCCACGTTGCCTGCTCGCAGGGCGGGTGCATCGTTGACCCCGTCCCCGGTCACCGCCACAAAATGCCCCAGCGCCTGGGCTGCCTGGACGATCTCCAGCTTCTGGTGGGGTGCCACCCGGGCGAACACCCGCGTTCGGGATACCAGATCGGGCAGCGTTCCGGCCTCAACGGCCGCCTGCACATCGACGCCTGTGGCGCTCTTGTCATCCGCGTTCGCCAGTCCCAGTTCCCGCGCGATGGCGTGGGCGGTCACCGGGTGGTCGCCTGTGACCATGGCCACCTGGATGCCGGCGGCCAAAGCCCGGGCAATGGCGTCGGGAACGTCCGCGCGGGGCGGGTCGATCATGCCGACGTAGCCCAGGAAGGTCAGACCGTGGGGTTCCCCGGGAGCCTTCCCGTCCTCCAACGCCGCCGGACCGGAGGCGACGGCCAGAACCCGGTAGCCCTGTGCCGCCAGGTCGAGCGCATCCCGGCGCCAGGCACCCTGGTCCGCCGCAGACCCCACGCACATGGGCAGAATCCGCTCCGGGGCTCCCTTGACATGGGCGACAATGCTGGCCGCTGAGGCCGGCTGCGGGCCGTCGTCCCTGGCGGGATCCTCGCGGTGGAAGGTGGCTGCATACCGGTGGTCGGGATCAAACGGAATCTGGTCCACCTGGGGCGATGCGGCCAGGGCATCCTCCCGAAACTGGCCGTTCTTGGCCGCCGCGGCCAGCAGCGCCACATCCGTTGGATCGCCGGTCCAGCGCCAGGTGGTTCCGTCGTGGCGCAACGTCGCCTCGTTGCACAGGGCCGCGGCATGCAGCAGCCGTCGGACGGCGGCCTCCTCCACGGGCAGCAGCGGTCGCGCCTGTGTTTCCATTTCGAGGCGGCCCACAGGGATGTAGCCCTCGCCGCTCACCGTGACGCGCCCGAGGCCAGCGATGTGCAGCCTGCGCACGGTGAGCTCGTTGACCGTCAGCGTGCCCGTCTTGTCCGTCGCAATGAACGTGCAACTTCCCAGGCCCTCCACGGCGGCCATGCGGCGCACGATCACGTGCCGGTGGGCCATGCGGGCGCTGGCGACGGCCAAGACGATGGTCAGGGCAACGGGCAGGCCCTCGGGAATGACGGAGACTGCGGTGGCAACGCCGAAGAAGAACATCTCGCGAAGCGCATTGCCGGCCAGGACACCGATGGCTCCCAGGAGAACCACAGCCACCAGCACCGCAATGCCCACCACGCGGGCGAATCGCTCCATGCGAACCAGCAGCGGAATGGGCGCCGAAGAGACCCCCATCACGTCGCCTGCAATGCGGCCCACCTCGGTGGCGGCCCCGGTCGCGACCAGCACCGCCTGTGCCCGCCCGCGGGAAACCATCGTTCCGGCGAACACCATGTTGCGCCGATCCGCCACCGGGCAGGACGCCGAGGCGCGCCAGCGGGCATCCTTTCCCACGGCAACGGACTCGCCTGTCAGGAGGGACTCATCCACCTGGAAGGCGTACTCCTCCACCAGTCGGGCGTCGGCGGCCACCCGCTGGCCGGCCTCCAGCCAAACCACGTCCCCGGGGACCAGTGATTGGGCGTCGACGACGCGGGCAATGCCATTCCGCTCGACGGTTGCGCGCAGCCGCAGAAGACCCTGTAGGGCGTGTGCGCCCGCCTCGGCCCGCAGCTCCTGGGTACCGCCGATGGCGGCGTTGATGACAAGCACCAACGTGATGAAGGCGGCGTCAATGGTCTCTCCCAGGGCCAAAGACACCGCGACGGCCGCCGCCAGGACGAAGATCAGGGGGCTGCGGAACTGGCGGGCGTAGATTCGCCACGCAGCAGCCCGGGCCGCCTGCGGAAGCGCATTGGGGCCATGGGTTGCCAGCCGTCGCTCTGCTTCCGCCTCGGACAGGCCCTCCCGGTCGCTACCCACGGCGGCCAGAACCTCGTCGGGAGTGAGGCACTCCCAGTCCGCGTCCGCGTCCGGGTTCGTGTTACGCCTCCGCTTCCGGTACGATGACCACCGGCACCGTGCACCGTTTGGAGATTTCGGCGCTCACGGAGCCCAAAAGGAATCGCCGGGTCCCCCCGATGCCCTGGCGGCCCACGATCACGAGATCCACATCCATGTCGCTGGCGGCCTCGAGGATGACGGCAACCGGCGGGCCGTCGCGGGCCTCGATCTCCACCTCAATGCCGTCCCGGCGCAGCGATTCGGCCCAGCGGGTGGACAACTCGTCCACCTCGGCGGCGTGCATGGCTTCCTGTTGCCGGAGCAGGGGAAGCTCGCCCCGCGACGACAGCGACGCCAGCGTCCGCCCCGGCGGGGCAGGTTTGTACGCGTGCACCAGAACCACGGACGCTCCCAGGGCAACCGCCAGGCGTCGCGTCTCCTCGACGGCGGCCCGGCTGGCCTCAGAGAAATCGACAGCTAGCAGCAGACGCCAGGATCGGGGCACGCCGTGGCATGGCGGTGGTGCCGCATGATGCTGACGGTCTAGGCCTAGGCCTAGCGGCCCTGCGGGGGCCCCCGGGTCGATGGGGCTCCGACGCACTGGGGCAATTGGGCGACTGGGCAGTGGGGCGGCGGAGCCGCAAGCCTGGAAGGCCTGGCGGGCCTCCCGCCCGCAGGTCCGGATCGCGCCGGGGATTTCCTTACGAAAGGCCCGTCCAGCGGCCGAGTCACCGGGTGAGGCCAAGGCGAACGAGGCCCACAAACCCCGGGGCGCTGGCGGGAGCCGGTGGAAGCGCCGTTTGGGCCGATCAAACGGGTTCATAGGGTCCCGGCTGAAAGTTCCCCCCGTGCCGGCAGCCCCGCCCACGGCGGACGAAAACGAGCGCCTGCAAGCGCTCCAAGACATGCAGATTCTCGACACGGCGCCAGAGGCACGGTTCGACCGCATCACCCGCCTTGCGTCGCTGCTGTTCGACGTGCCAATCTCTCTAGTATCCCTGGTGGACGAGGATCGACAATGG
>JBFIJP010000425.1:0-3513 GCA_041600695.1 Thermoplasmatota archaeon
CAGCGAGCCGATGACCAACAATGCAACCATCATCCCCGCTAGCAAATGCGGCGCCCTGGTGAGCATGCGGGCCCGCAACGGGCGCGTGCGGATAAGCAAGCGGGTGTACTGCCTTCGGCGCGCAGCCAGAAACCTGCCTGGTCAGCCAGCCATTATGGCCTCTCGGCTGCTCAACTTACGCCCTACCGCCCTAAGGCCGCGACTTTGTCCACGAAATCGCCTCCGACTAGGTCCCCCGTCGTCTCGCTCGCTGTGCCAGGACGGCCCTAGGGCTCCGTTTTGTCAATTCGTAGATGTCCGCGTAAATAGCCGAAAACCAGGTTTATTGAGGGTATCAATCACGCCAAGGCTGTACACAGCAAGGGTTCCAAAGAGCAGAATTCGAACGATGAGCGCTCCAGTGGTGGCATCATTGCGGTAAAAGAATGCGAGGACTAGGCAGGCTACCAAAGATGCCAACGCAAAGAATGTGTCGGAATTTGAGTGCCGGCGATTGTCTGCGACCTTACCCTTGTCCCGCAAGGCCGTGCAAGCACGGCCTCGCGGCCGCTCACTGCGTTCGCTACTCGAGAGCTTGCCCTCCAATCGCTACGCGATTGTCCCCGCGCGGCCACGCGATGGTGGCCGCCCGGTCCGCTCGCCTGCGGCTCGCTGACCGCCGCCTTCGCCTCGGTCAGGCGATGGTCTGGCTGCGCTCTCGGTTTCCCAAGCCCGCGCAAGCGCTCGCTCGGGGTCGCGCGGCCCCCCTCGCGACGGGCAAAGGCCTCCGGCCACCGCTCACGCAATCGTCTGCGATCTTGATGGCGGATTTACACCAAATTATTGCGGGCGTTGCACACCATGCCCTCGGGTGATGCGCCCTGACACCTCCCGGATTTTCAAACAGCCACGTCATTAATCACCGATGTAATCCGGTTTCATGGCTGAGGACCAACCACTTAAACTCCGGGCGACCGCCTACGCGGGTTACGGCAGCCCGTCCGAATTCATCGATGCCACATGGCCGCGCGGCCTGAAACCCGCCGAGCGCCCAATCATTGATGCCTGGTGGGACGAATTGGTCCCGCCGGGTGTATCTGAGTTCCCTTTGGAACAGGACGAACCCAAACAAATGACCCATGCCGACGCAGTGGTGTTCAGCGACCTGCGGGGGCGGGCTGAGAAACATCGGTCGCTGGCCAGATCGGCTTTGTCCAGCGCGATACAGAAGCGAGACCAAGTGGACCATATTCGTGACTACGCTATCCGAAGGCACGCGGAGCTTACTGAGCTACTGGCGCTCGACACGGAAATACGGGGCTGGCGAAACGATGTGGCCTCCCGCTCCGCTAGCGGCGCACGGGCTCGGAATTTTCCGGAAGGGTCGATGACGCTGGGCGAATATGTTCATACGGTTTGGGGCCGGACTGACATGGACCTTGAACTTCCGGACGTTGATCGCGTCCTCGACGATTATCTACCAAGCATGGTCCTTGAATTCCCCAGCCCGGCCGATAGCATTGCAAGGGGTAGGAATCACCAGACTGCGATTTCCTTCAATGATTTGCAGGCTCGGGCGGAAAAATCGCGACTATCCACGATCGTCGCGCTAGTAAACGCAGCGCGCCAGGCTACAGAGGCCGGCAGGCACATCAGCGATCTTGACCGTGGGCGACACAAACGCGCAAGAGAAGAGGCGGAAAAGCTGGCGGTAGAAATTGAGGGATGGCGCCGTGAATATCGAATAGCGAAACTAGAGGAAAAGCAGGAGAGTACAAGCCAAGTCGTTCGTGAAATACAGGCGGAGAAGATTCTTGATCATTGGAGATCTGATCAGAACGGGCTACTCAGGGGTGCAACCGCCCTCGCAGCTGGAATGGTGGCAGTCCTCGCGGCTACCGTGGGAAAGGGTCTGGTCATGGGCGATCCTTTTGCAACCGTGGCGCTTGCGACATTCCTAATTGCCATCCTCGTCTTTGCGGCGGGATTGATCTACGCTGTGCTTATGCAACAGGCGGCACGAGGCCACCTTGGCGACGTAATTTCCGACGACGACCGGCGCGACGGGTTTTCGGCATATCGCCAAAAACTAGACCGAGCACGGCTGCTGCTGATGGTTCAATTGGTGCTAGTTGCGTTTTTAGCATTCGGATGGCTTTGGGCAATGTATCTCGTTATGTCGGCCGTGGCGAATCCCACGCCTGCGCCTACCCCTTGATCGGGCGGCGCGTATGGCTGAAGCGTTCCGCGTCGCGGGGCGCTCGTCAGGCGCGGATGGCGCCATGTGAAGCGAATATGAATAATGTTAGGGATGTTTCCTACGAGTGGTCCCAAAATGGCGTGCTAGCACGGCCTCGCGGCCGCTCACTGCGTTCGCCACTCGAGAAACGCCTCCGACGCTTGCTTACGCAATCGTCTGCGACCTTACCCTTGTCCCGCGAGGCCGTGCAAGCACGGCCTCGCGGCCGCTCACTGCGTTCGCCACTCGAGAAACGCCTCCGACGCTTGCTTACGCAATCGTCTGCGACCTTTCTCGAGTAAACTGCAACAAATAGTACCTGCCGCCGGCGCCGTTGCCCGTGCTGCCTGAGAGCTTCCAGCCGACGAAGCTTTGGCCGTTGACGACGGCGGCGGTGCAGCCACCCGCAGTGCGGTTGGCGTAGGTGACGCCGCTCTGGATGTTGTCGAAGAAGTACTGCATCTCCTTCTCGTCCTCGGTCATGACGCCCGCGGTGAGGCCGTACTCCACCTTGTTGTACTCCTCGACCGCCTGAGCCAGGTCGTCCACGACGGCGACGGCAGTGAAGGGCATGAAGAACTCCTCCCGGAACACGCGGTGGTCCAGGGGCAGGCCGGTGACCACGGTGGGGCGAACGTAGTGGCCGCCCAGTTGGTCTGCCAGCACCTCGCCGCCGCTGACGATCTTGCCGCCGTCGGCCTTCACTTGCTCCACCACTTCGCGGTACAAATCGAGCTTGCGGGCCTCGATGACCGGGCCCATGAAGTGGGATTTCTCGCGGGGGTGGCCCACGGTGGTGGAGTCGGTGAGTTTCTGGAGGCGGTCCATGAACTCGTCGGCTACCTCCTTGGCGACGTAGACGCGGCTGCATGCGCTGCACTTCTGGCCGCTGAAGCCGAAGGCGCTCTTCCAGACGCCCTGGACCGCCTTGTCCAGGTCGGCGTTCTTGCTGATCAGGACGGCGTTCTTGCCGCCCATTTCGGCGATGAACGGCTTGGGGCGGCCCTGGTCGAGCATCTTCTGCATGGCGAGCATGCCGATGCGCTTGGAGCCCGTGAAGACCAGGCCGTCGATGTCCTTGTTTTCGAGGATTTCCGCGGAGACCTCTTCGTCGGGGCCGGTGAGGAAGTGGAGCACGCCCTCGGGTACGCCGGCGTCGCGCAGGCACTCAAACACGTACCAGCCGCTGAGGCAGCCCTTCATGCTGGGCTTCATGATGGCCGCGTTGCCTGTCAGCAGGGCGGCGACGGTCATGCCGGCGGTGATGGCGATGGGGAAATTGAAGGGGCACACGA
>JBFIJP010000426.1:0-3511 GCA_041600695.1 Thermoplasmatota archaeon
CGTGAGGGCTACCAGTAGCAGGATTGCAGTGACTCTCATACCACCAACTCTGGCCGGCCAATGGACTCTGGCTCTTTAGCCTGATTCCGCCCCTGCCGCTGACTTGTCAACGGCAGAGGGGCCTTTGTACAGGGTTGGCTAGTGGAGCGTCGCTACGAAGCCTGCGCTGTGCCAACCATTCCCTGGCCGGCGTGGCCCGTGATGTTGCACCAGGTGTCCCAGGTCATGTCGGTTTCGGGGGTCATCACGAAGGACGCCGTGTCGCCGGCCGCGATGTCGATGGACATCCACTCGGAAACGGACGAACCGCTCGGATCGTAATTGCCAATGTACAGGTTGTGGAGCGCGCTGCCGACGTTCGCGATCTTCACCAGGTACGTCGTACCTGCCTTCATTTCCCAGTCTTCCTTCGGGTTCAGGTTGTCGCCACCGGGACGAATGTAGTATTCGCCCAGTTCCACGGGGAAGACCTCGGCGTCGAAGATCGTGAACGTCAGATTACCGCCCGCGCTGGACGACAACACGATCTCGCCGGGCTCGGGCGCATTGATGACCATGTAGTCGTAAGTCCCAGCCGGCAGCGTCAGGCTGGCGCCGGGCGCCGTCAAGGTGACAGCCTCAGCCAGACTGTTGGACGCCTTGATGATGAACCGGGTTCCCTTGGCCGCTGACAAGTCAGCATCCGTCGCTAGGGCACCGTCCATCACGGTGACATCCAGATGACTCAGCAGGTCAGCGCCTACTTCGAGGCGCTTGACTTCGAGCCATTCCTGGTACTCGGCCATGGGCACGGCGCTGATGCGACCCTGCATGCGTGCGTGACCTGGGTTGAAACAGTGCTCTTTGCACTGCACCCGGTATTCGCCTTCAGGGAACACGATCGTGCCGTGATTGTACTGGTAGGCGCCACTGGGATTTGCGTCTGAGATCCACACGTAGGCCCGATTAGCATCGATGATGTTCATCGCATGCAGGACATCCGCGCCTGTCAGATTGATGTGAACCGGAACGTCCGCGGGCACCACCATGGGCACCATCTCCTCAAGAGACGATGCCCAGGACGAGCTGACGCGAACACCCTCCCCGTAGTTGGCGGTCCAGGCGTACATGGAACCCACGACTTTCAACTCCATGAAGGCCTCGTCGTCCGTGTAGCCTTCATCCAACTCCAGCAGGCCGACGTAGCCGATCCAGCCGACCCACAATACGATCATGAGGGGGATGATGGTCCAGCCCAGTTCGGCCTTCAGGTTCTCGCGCTCGTGCTCGTGCGTCGAGCGGCCGTGGCCGGTGTGGGCGCGGAAACGCCACAAGACCAGGACCAGCCATGCGAACACAATCGCAAAGACGACCACGCCGGCGACCATGATCTGACTGTAGATCTCCTCAACAACGACGCCCCGCTCAGTGAGGGGCTCCGGCATACCCCAGCGCGCGGCGGCAGGGGAAGCAGTCCACAGGAGGGCGAGCGACAGCAAGCCAAACATCCGCGTGCGCATGGTGACGGGGCGCGCGACTCCGGCGCGGCATGAAAAGCATTTGCCAGACTTCGGCCGCACCAGCCCGCCCAGCCCAGGAGGCACCACCCGGTGGCCAGCGTTACGGTTTTCTAACACACCCAAGTAGCGGCGCCCGGCCCATGAACCCAGACTACGTCCTGGCCGACGAGAGCCACAAGAAGAGCGGGCTCCGCCGCTGGCTCACGACGACCGACCACAAGGAGATCGGCATCCTGTACCTCTGGACGGGGTTCATCTACTTCATTTTGGGCGGCATCGCCGCCTTGTACATGCGCTGGGAGCTCTACAGCCCCGGCATTGACCTGCAAATCGGCGTGAGCAACGGAGCCGAGGCCGGCGCTTACTTCAGCGAACTGCTTAGCCTGCACGGCACCACGATGGTGTTCCTGTGGATCATGCCTGCACTCGCGGGGCTGGGCAACTACTTCGTGCCCATTATGATCAAGGCGAAGGATATGGCCTTCCCCCGCATCAATGCCCTGTCGTACTGGCTCATTGTGCCGGCGGGCATCCTGCTGTGGATCCCCATGATCCTTCCTGATCTGGTGGCCGTGAACGTCACCTGGGTCGGCTACCCACCCCACTCGGTGTTTGAGCGCAACATCGGGCTTGACTTCTGGCTAATCGCCCTTCTGCTTCTGGGTATCGCCTCGACGCTGGGCAGCATCAACTTCCTGGTTACCATCTTCAAGATGCGCGCCCCCGACGTGACCCTCCACAGCATGCCCCTCTTCGTGTGGGCGCAGATGGCCACCAGCATCCTGCTGGTGTTCTCGCTGCCGGTGGTCGCCATCGCGTTCATCATGGTTCTCTTCGATCGGAACTTCGGCACCCAGTTCTTCGTGGGCGCGGGCGACCCGATCCTGTACCAGCACCTGTTCTGGTTCTTCGGTCACCCCGAGGTGTATGTGTTGATCTTGCCGCTGATGGGTGTTCTCAACGAGGTCATCCCCAAGTTCAGCCGCCGGCCGGTTTTCGGTTACAAGTCGATGGCGTACGCCATGCTCGGCATCGCCATCGTCGGCTTCCTCGTGTGGGCGCACCACATGTTCACGACTGGCATTGACCCCCGCGTCCGCGCCGTCTTCATGTTCAACACGATGCTTGTGGGTGTCCCCACTGGCATCAAGGTGTTCAACTGGCTCGCCACCATGTGGGGCGGCCAAATCCATCTGACGACCCCCATGAAGCACGCTCTTGGCTTCATCTGGCTGTTCGTCATCGGCGGCATCACGGGCGTTATGCTCGGCGCCATCCCAGTGGACTACGCCCTGCACGACTCTTATTTCGTGGTGGCTCACTTCCACTACACGATGGTGGGAGGTGCCGTGTTCGGCATCTTCTGCGGCATCTACTACTGGTATCCGTTCCTCAGCGGCGGCCGCATGTACCACCAGGGTCTGGCCGACTGGCACTTCTGGCTGATGTTCATCGGGTTCAACCTGACGTTCTTCCCCCAGTTCCTGCTCGGTTTGCAAAGCATGCCCCGGCGGTACGTCGACTACGACCCGTCGCTCACGCTGCTCAACCAGATCAGTACGATTGGCGCCTTCATGATCGCCTTGAGCGTGTTGTTCTTCATGATCAACGTGCTCGTGAGCTGGCGCAGCAAGGAACGCATTACGTCGGACCCATGGGGTGGCGCGCGCCACATCGAGTGGCAACTGTGGGAAGAGGGCCGCGTCGTTCACGGCGAAGGCCTGATCGTTGACGAGGAGCCCATGACTCTGGCCGAACAACACGCCATCCGCGTCGCGCGGGGGGAGATTTAAATGGCAGCCGACAAGCAGGCCACCGGCCACGTTTCACCCGACGAGTACCATCTGCCTCATGGCAGCCACTGGCCGGTCTTGCTGGCCTTGGCCATCACGGCGGTTTGCCTGGGCTTGGTGCTGGGTCCTGTTGTTCTCGGCTTGAGCCTCATCTTCCTCGTGTTCACGATCCTCGGCTGGATCAACGAGGACATCGGCTGGTGGAAGACCAACACGGGC
>JBFIJP010000427.1:0-3504 GCA_041600695.1 Thermoplasmatota archaeon
GTCGCTACTTGTATCTGTTCAGTCGGCGGAGTAAACCCGCAGCGCAGGTGGTGCAACCACCGGGGTCTTCCGGCGCCCCCGAGGTGCCTGTGGGAGGGGATGCTTGCTTGCTTGCTCGTGCGCAGGATAGGCTGGGTCTGGCGGCGCCTTGGTGGCTTCCAATCCGGTTCGGCGACGGTGCTGCGACATCCGCACCGAAGCCGAAGTCGCTGACCATGCCGGTGCGCCGCTGTGCCGCTGCGCGGCTGGGCCGGGTCCCGACCAGGGGTTGTCGTCACCGCAGACGTGGACGTCGGCCCTGCCCCGCCTGCCCGACAGCAAGGGTGGGCCCGGCATCCAGGGTGCCTTCCTTCCCTTTCGGGGCGGGCTCTCGCCAGCCCATCGCCTGCTGGAGCGCCAGCCGCATCGCCGTGGTGTCCGCATAACGGTCCTCGGGAACCTTGGCCAGCGCGCGCTCCAGAAACGGCCCCGCCCACGCGGGCCGGTCGGTGAGTGCCAACTGCGGTGGGGCGCCCAGGATCATCTGCCGAACCTGGAAGTCGTCGCGACCCGCCAGGGGCAGGTAGAAGTGGCCCGTAAGCAACTGGTGGAAAAGCACGCCCGCCGTGTAGAGGTCGCTGCGGGCATCGACCGCGCCGCCCCGCACCTGTTCGGGGCTCATGTAGAGCAGGGTGCCGACGGCGCCGCCATCGAGGCCGGTGGCGTCGGAGCGCAAATCGCGAGCCACACCAAAATCGGCCACGACGACGCGCCCATCCTGGTGCAGCAAGAGGTTTTCCGGTTTGATGTCCCGGTGGACAATGCCCATGGCATGGGCCGCGCCAAGCCCGGCGAGGACCTGGTCAAGGACATCGGCCGCCTCGTCGATGGACAGCCTGCCCCGCCGCGACAGCAATTGGTGGAGGTTGCCCCCGGCGGCGTAGTCCATGACGATGGCGGCCTCATGGGCCCCCTCCAGGACCTCGCGCACCCGCAGGACGTTCGCGTGGTCAATGGATGCAATCAGGCGTGCTTCGCGCAGCAACGCTGCGGCGGCCTGGCCGCCGTAGACCGTGGTCCCCACTGCCTTGACGGCGACTTCCTCCTGCCTGTCCTGGTCGAAGGCAACAAATGCCCGGCCGTGGGCGCCTTGTCCCAAGAATCGTTCGACCCGGTACCGGCCGCCAAGTGTTGCGCCGGCTTCGATGGCAGGCAAGACATGGGATTTCGCGGGACCCTGAGCCGCGGCACTGCCCGGAGCGGGCGAAGCGGGCGGCTGCCCCGACGGCGCCTGGGCCGGTGGCGTTGCGGGAAGACGTGCCACCACGTCGGCTTCCAGGGCGTACGCATCGGACGGCCTGATGCCAAGTTTGGCTCGCAGGGCATTAAGTTCACGACGCTGCGCATCCGAGATGGGTCCGTCGCGCAGAATGTCCTCCAGACCGGCGCGGTACACCTGCAGCTTGCGGAAAGCCAGGTATTCCGGCGTGCCGGCTCCGGGCAAGGCCGCGCCTGCCAGGCGTTCAGCGACCCGCTGGACGGGACCGATGGCAAACAGCAGCCCCCCGGCGGCCGTGATTCCTGCATAGGCGCCCGCGGCAGGGCTTGCAACCTGCCGCACGGCCCAGTCCACGACTAGGAACGCCCCAACCACCGCCGTGACCAGGCTGCCGCGGCGAAGAGTCCACTGTAGCTTGCTGTCAAGGTCGAAGAGTTGGTACCGTGCCAGTGCGTGCACCAGCCAGGCAACCATGAGCAGGCGCCACGCGCCAAGGGTCGCCCCGGAGAACAGCCACGCGCCCCAGGCCGCCTCCAGCACCGCGGCGGCCGTAGGGACCACCATTGCCACGAGGAGCCACCAATCCCGGCGTTCCGGGCGCGGCGGCCGCACGGCCAGATGGACGAAGACCGCCAGCAGGATCAGTTGGCCGACAGCGTACAGGGTGACCAGCACGGCGCCGTTGGTGGTCGTGATCTGCTCCTTGCCGGCATCCGACGCGTAGTAGAGCAGGTTGGAGGTGGTGTAATAGCTGAGATAAACAACCAGCGCGACCAGCATCGACCGGAACCGGTGGCGGTTGGTTCCGGCGCTGGCCAGGCGGTACTGCCGGTAGACCATCACGAGTGCCGCATCAAAGACGAGTAGCAGGGGCACGATGGCGAACCAGAAGGCGGCGGGACCGCGTATCACGTACGAATAGTCGGCCCCCACGACAGGCTCGATGACGAACCAATCGGTGCGCACCAGCAGCGTCCCCCAGGCCACCACGGCCAGGAGGACCGACACCCCAGTCAGCGGACGATTCAGGCGACCGCCGGCCGCGAGGGCGATGAAGCGAGCCAGGAACAGCCAGGTGGCGACAACGAACGCGAAGCCGAGGACCCCCAGCGCCCACACAACGGATTCGCGGCTGCTGAGCGCGGCTGCATTCAGCAAGATGATCTGCGTGCCCCAGCAGGCGGCGAAGAGCCCGAAAAACAACTGCGGCGCCCGGCGGGGGCGCACCACCAGGAGCAGGCAGCCCAGGAGAGCCACGACCACTCCAGATGCCAGTGTCAGCAGAATATCCTGCTCGACGGTCATCGCCATGTAAGGCTCCCCCTAGCCGGCCGTGGTGAACCTGTAGCTGTGGAACAGGTCGCACAGGCCGTGGCACCGCGCCGGCAGATCGATCACAAGGGTAACTGGACCGTGGTCCGGCTGTTCCGGCGTCTCCGTCAGCTCCCCGACAACCACCTCGTAGACGAGAATCGTGTAGGTTCCGGCGGCCACGGACGCCTTTGCAACCAGGGTTCCGTCCACACCGCGCGAGCCCGCGGCGAGGGCCGTGCTGCAATCCACATCGTACAGGGCCAGACCGATTCGGTCCAGGCCCGCCTTGTGCCAGGGCAGGGCCGAGAGGGTAACGGTGAGCGTGCCGTTGGCCGACATGTTCACTTGATAGTAGTCGCGGGTGTCATCCACGGCCACCAGCAGGCCCGTGCTGTCATGCCCGACGAGGACCTCGCGATTGGGGCTTGAGCAGTCGTCCGAGGCGTCGCCGTGTTCGCCCCCGTCAAACTGGTACTTGCAGTACTCGTCCTCAAGCTCCGGCTGGCCCAAGAGGGCACACGCGGGGTTCAACGCATCCTCGATCTGGCTGGCCGTCGCCGCGACGCTGGCCAGGAGCAAAGCGACTGCGACAGTACTGCGCACAGGTTTCACGCGACACCATGTCTTCTGTGGCTACTTGTAGCTGTGCAGTTGCTGTAGTGAAGCCGCAGCGAAGATGGTGCAGCGGCCGGTTTTTTGCGGCGTTCTACACCGGTGTCCGGAAGATGAGGATGCTCTTTCCAATCCGCAGGATGGCACCGTTCTTGACGGGTTGGCTTTCGCCGCGCTTAAGCGGCTTCCAGTCCACGTGTGTGCCGTTGCTGCTGTAAAGGTCAGCCACCTCAAACCCGAAGTCGCCGCGGCGCAACTCGGTGTGTCGCGTACTGACGAAGGGATCGTAGTCGAGGCAAATCGTCGCCGTGGGCTCGCGA
>JBFIJP010000428.1:0-3492 GCA_041600695.1 Thermoplasmatota archaeon
GATCAATCGAGTTGGTCGTCCGGTCCAAAGCGCAGCCGGAGACCCGCGAAGGGATCAATCAAGCTGGCCAGGAACCGGCGTAGGGTTGTTGTGTTCATGTTTTCACGCGAGCACCATCTGGGCGAGGCCCAGTGTGGTGAGGATGAGGATGAGGCTGACGAGGGTGAGGCGCAGGTCGCGCTCGGGAGTCAGGCGGGCGACGCCCGTAGAGGTGGGCGACGGTCCGGAGACCAGGAGCGCGAGCAGCGCGAGGGCGGTGCCGAAGAGGACGGCGATGAGGAAGCCTGTGAACATGGGAATCAACTCCTGGGGGGAGTGGGAAGATCACGCCATTTGCGAGGCCGCGAGAGCCAGAGCCGCGATGAGGGTCGCGACCAGGATTCCGAGGACGGGCAGGGTGTGCGTGCGGATGTCGTCGTTCGGGCGGGGGGCGACGGCCAGGACCGCGAGGATCAGGGCCGTCACGAGCATGAGCCCGAGCAGGTAGGTTGTGAACATGGGATTGGGAGTGGGGCGGCGGGCATGGCCGGGTGGATCGGGTGATCCAGATCCGGAGGGGGTGGTTGGTGGTTGGTGGGTGGTTGCATGCTGCCTGTGCAGCGATCCCGGCCGCCCCGTGTATTGTTAGGTCGTGTGCAGTTGTGTGGGAGAGTGGGGGGTTGTGTTCCCCCGCTCTTCAACCAGTACTTGGTCTTCCGGACTAGATATACTTAACTTCCATGGAACTACGTAACTTTGCCATTTTATGCTTACTTTTCCGGCCTCGGGGGAGGGGAGGGGGGAAAAACCCGGCCAGCACCACCCTACAACCCAGCCAGAACGGAGGAGGCCCGCAATCAACGCGATGCGGACCCCAGGCGGGCGCCGCGCGCCCCCAAGGCACACCACGCGCTATTCTTGTGATACACACGAGTGGAAGGCGTTCCATTTCTCGCCAAACTAAGCGTATGCGGATACCACAGAACTAAGAACCTGAAGCACCAACATGTTGCTTGATGGATTCTGACGATGTCCTTCGTAGAATTCCGTCGGCGCCCGACTCGGTTCAACGCGTGGTGCGTGAGTTGTGCGGCAGTGACCCCATGACGGGCAAGCAGCTCCGGGAAGCAACCGGACTGCCCCGCCGAACCATCTACTCGGCCCTTCGCAGGCTGCGAGATGTGGGATTGCTGAGGGAGCAGCTAAGCCTGAGGGATACGCGGCAGCGCTATCTCTGGCTCGACGAGCGAGCCATGAATCGAAACAGCTGAGACCCCGATCCGGAACCTCGACCCCCACCCCCCGCGCCGGCCGACAACGACCCCCTTTATCGTTGCACACGGCCGGCGCAGTCTTTTTTGCAGCTTCGTCCGCCCGGCTAGCGGCGCGCCCGGGCAATCAGGCCGCCGTGCGCCCGCCATCCGCCACCGCACCGGCACCGTGCGCCGAAACGTTCGATCCTTCAGACTGGGGCCAGCCCACGGCCGGCCCCCCGCCGCAGGAGCGTCCTTCAAGAGCCATGCCGGACTGCGCCGCCCGGCGCAATGACTCGCACCGAACGTCGAAACGTTCGATCATTCAGACGGGGGCCAGCCCACGGCCGGCCCCACGCCGCAGGAGCGTCCTTCAAGAGCCATGCCGGACTGCGCCGCCCGGCGCAATGATCTTGCACATCTTCTCCGAGCCGGTTCGGCCATGACGAGATTGGACTTTGGTGAGCGCCAAGCACCCGTGGCAGCCCGAAACGGGCCACGCGGGACCCCCCTGGCTGCGCAATTGTGAGCATCGCCCGCCCAACACATCTGTGGCAAGCCCTGCAACCAATCGGGTGCGAAGCCCGCCCGGTTATCCGTGCAAGTCGGCGCTGCCGTGTCGGTTGGGGGGGCGGCGCGGCCATTGCTGGGCGGCACCTCTGGCTTGATCCAGGTGGTACATGCTGAGCAAGAAACTAATCGCGATCACCATCGCGCTGGCCTTCACCCCCATCGTCTCTGCCGTCGGGGAAGACACGATTTCGCATCGCCCGCAGCCAGTCCAGTTGACGGAACTGGACGAAGGAAATCGTTGGGTCGTGGGATTCCATGATCTCCCCGCGCTGCGCGAAACCTACGCCGGATTCGACGTTCTCGCCGTCAACGAACAACTGAAGTTCTTCACAGTGGCAGGCCCGGGCGCCGCACTGCACGCCGCTGTCTTGGTCGACCTGAACGTCCGCTACATGGAGACCGACGTCAGCGACCACAAGCTGAACTTCGTCCCCAACGACTTCTACTACAACCACGCCTCCAACTGGGGCGTCAAGAAGATCGGCGCCGAGGCCGCCTGGGACCGAACCCTTGGCTCCACGTCCGTCAAGGACGGCCACCTTGACTCCGGCCTCGTGGCGACCCACGAGGACCTGTCGGGGGGCCGCTGGCTGCAGGGCTACGACTTCTACAACAACGACTCGACGCCGGAAGACGAGTCGGGCTGCAATTGGCACGGATCGCACACCGCCGGCACCGTCGGTGCGACGATCAACAACGGCAAGGGCTTCGCCGGCATGGCGCAGATCACCATGCTGCCCATCAAGATCTTCGATGGCTCGCTCTGCTGGGCCACATCCACGAGCAACATGGCTAACGCCCTGCAGTACGCGGGCGACCAGGGCAGCCACGTGTCCAGCAACAGCTGGGGCGGCGGCAGCTTCTCCACGGCCATCCACGACGCCATCACGTACTCGACCAACCTCGGTGTCATCTTCGTGGCGTCGTCGGGCAATGGTGGCTGCAACAACTGCGTCGGCAACCCATGGATTCAGCAGGCCTCCAACACGATCATCGTGTCGGCCACCGACTCCAACGACAACGGCGCGTCCTTCAACTCGAAGGGCCCCCAGGTCGATGTCAGCGCTCCCGGTGTCTACATCGGCAGCGCTGGCGGCCCAGGCAGCGACTACTACATCATGGACGGCACCTCCATGGCCGCCCCGCACGTTTCGGGCCTGGTCGGTCTGATCAAGACCCTGAACCCGTCCTGGACCCGCCAGCAGGTGACCGACCAGATCACCAGCACGGCCGTGGACCTGGGGCCCGCTGGCCACGACGACACGTTCGGTTGGGGCCGCATCGACGCCGACGCCGCCACCAGCGGCACGCCTCCCACGTTCCAGTGCAACGACGGCATCGACAACGATGGCGACGGCTTGACCGACTACCCGGCCGACCCCGGCTGCAGCAGCGCGACGGACGACGACGAGTTCAACGCCCCGCCGGCGGACCCGCAGTGCAGCGATGGCATTGACAACGACGGCGACGGTTTGACGGACTTCCCGGCAGACCCCGGCTGCACGGATGCCAACGACGACGATGAGTTCAACGCGCCCCCAGGCGGCGACTCGGTGCACACGCACGACTTGGACATCTGGAAGAGCGGCCGCGACCGGCTCTTCCAAGTCTGGTCCTTCGACAACACCGAGACGGCCCAGTCTGGCGTCGACGTGTCCATCGAGGCCGTGCACGGCAGTCACACCGC
>JBFIJP010000429.1:0-3445 GCA_041600695.1 Thermoplasmatota archaeon
GTCCCTGGGCCCCAACGCGGGACTCGGCAGATCGCCGATCTCCAGCTTGTCCAATCCGCCGTGCTCCCTGAAGAACGCCGCTCGCATGCAGCGCGCTACAGGGCCCCCGGTCCTAAGCCCACCGGGAGGGGTGCCTCGCCGACTGGCAACACCCAGGCCGCGCGACGCTGGCTCTAAAGAGGGGACGCCCATGCGCGCCTTGCTGGTATGCTGATGGTAGGACGAACAGGATGGGTGGCTCTGCTCATGATCGCAGTGGCGTTGGCTGGTTGTAGTTCCGGCGGAGGTGACGAGCCTGCTGACAAGGCCGCAGCCGATGAAGCGGGCGAAGCGGGCGCGGACGAACTGCCGGGGCAGGAGGAGGCCGAGCACCACCCCGACGATGTTCCAGATCAGAGTGACGAGCAGAACGTCGACCGGCCCCAACTGGACGGCCAGAGAATCCCTGCGCCGGCTTCGGGGAACCCGGAGCTACCGTCGTGGAATGTCGGCTCCTTCTGGAGTTACGGCGACGGCCAAGGAACCCTCAGGAACATGACCGTCGAGGCCATCGAAGAAAAGGAGGGCATCATGTCGTACCGGGTGCGCATGGAGGAATCGCCCCCATCCCAGGAGGTCCCCGGGGCCCGCAAGGTCTGGGTGAACCAGGAGAACCTGGGCGTCGTTGCATTTCAGGTGGGCGACGAGTCGTACCCCACGGGGTGCCCGATGGGCGGCACGTTCCCCATGGAGGATGGCAGCCGCACCTGCCAGACGCAGACGCCGTTCGGCGAAGTCACCGTCCGGGAAACCCGCAGCCTCGGCGGGTGGTACTCCATGGACAGTCCCAAGGGAAAAATCACGGCCCTCCAGGTGAACTTCAGCACGGAGGGCCGCCAGTCGAGCACATGGTACAGCCCGGAAGTCCAGAACCGGGCAGCCTTCGATGAAGGCTCCAAGATGTGGGTTGTTGTCGACTGGATCCTGACCTAGAAAGGTACGGACCGACACGCTGCGGCCGTACGGCCCGGACGCCCGGCGTGCTGCGCAGGATCCGGGGCGTGGGGTCCGGGGCGCGGGGCAATCGGGATGGCGTGCGTCGGCGCACCCGGCGAGGGCGGGCGCGCTACGCGGCATTAAAGGCCCCGGCTCCGGTCGGCCGCGCATGGAACCCCAGCCGCCGTTTGCAAACTACCCCCAAACTCCGCCGCCCGGCATCCCCCAGGTGGCGCCGTACCGGCCGTTCGCCGGCCTGCAAACCCTGCTGATCGTCATGACCATTGCAGCCATTGTGGCCAACGTCGTGGGAATATTCCTGCCCGACTCAGCGGATTACGAGGATGCCAGCGTCGAGGCCGTCGCCGTCCAGTTGGTCATCATGGCCCTGCTGGGCCTGGCGTTGGCCGCCGTTTCCATCGCCCAAGTGGTGGTCGGCGTTGTCTGGATGCACCGGGCCTACTCCAATGTGAAGTCCTTCGGCGCCCGCGGGCTCGCCTGGTCGCCCGGCTGGGCTGTCGGCGCCTGGTTCATTCCCATTGCTAACCTGGTGATTCCGTTCATGATCATGGTGGAGATTTGGAAGTCGAGTCACCCGGATGCGCCCGGCCCCGACGGCTGGAAATCGCTGCCCACGCCTGGCTGGCTGGTGGCCCTGTGGGTCCTCTGGGTGGGCGCCTTCGTGGCGTCCGCCGCTGCGGCCATCGGCATCGCCTTCGCGCTGGCGGTGGCGGATCTGTCCTACTTGGGCGGTGTGCTGATCCAGCTCCCCGGGGCGGCGCTGTACGCAACCGCGGGAATCCTGTTCCTGCGCTACGTCGCCTTGATCCAGCAACACCAGGACCAGCGTGCCCGCGTGGTGGCGCCACCGGTTGCCCCTGCTGACTGGATCTCCACGTAACCGGGGAATCCGGCAGCCAGTCCGGCGCCCCGGCGCCTGTGCGTCCGGGCGACACCACAACACCAGAAGGGCCAGACGGCGTGCCTGCGCGAGCCGTGGGGCGGCCAACCTTCATCCCGCCCAGCCTCCTCGGGGAACGGACTTCACATGTTTGGTCCAAAACCGATCGAGATCATCGTGGCCCGTGCACACGTCGAGGGCGACATCCAACTCAAGAACGAGGCGCCACCACGCATCGAGGCCATGGCAGGCCAAACGATCGTCGTCAAGTTCCCCGCCAAGTTCGTTGAGACCGGGCACAGCCAGGAAACCTACCGCATCCGGCTGGAGTCATCCCTGGATAATGAACAGCCCAAACCCGTGGAGGAAATCTTCCACGATCGGCCCGTACTCAAGGACGAAGCCTGGTTGACCATCTCGCAGAAACTGAAAGCCAAGACCGCCGGAACACACAAGCTCCGCTTCGAGGCACTGGTAGAGTACACGGTCGGCGACTGGGACGGCGACGAGAGCTCCGAAAAGGTCCAGTCCAAGGCTCGCAGCGGCGAAATCACCGTGGTCGTGACCGCCAAGAAGTGATCGGCTCCGCCGCTGGCCCCCGATGCGGTGTCCCTGCCGACGTCGGCGACGCGCACCTCCACAGGAGCCCCGGGCCCGCGCCATCATGCCGGGGGCGCCGCCGACCCATGGCCCGATCCCTGGCTGGAACGCCGGTTGGGGGCGTTCTCGCCCGGCGCATCGCGGTGTTTTCATGGCCAACCAAGCATTCTTGACCGTGCCGGGCCTTTCCTGTACGGTTAGCATGAGGTCGTGACCGCGCCGGAGCCGCCTGGGAATCAACGTCGGAAATCGCAATAAGACAACGTGTCTCTGAGCCGCCGTGGCGCGGGAGGGGGCTTGGCAAATCCGCCGCGCCGATTGGCGGCGGCTGATGCGCGAAGCCCGGGCGCTGAAGGTGCTCGATTTGCGCGATGCCCCGCGCCGCATCCTGCTGGTCGGCCTCGCCTTTGCGGCGGCCGCCATTTTGTTTGGCATGGTCACGGGCCCGGAGCCCTGGCGCGAGGACTTGGTTGCCCTAGCTGTCTTGCTCACTTACGTGGCCGTTGGGGCGGTGGCGCGCGCCGCCTACTTGCGGGCGCTCGACCGATGGATTCGGGCCTGGTCCAAGGGGCGTTCGGACGGCATTTTTGAGAAGCTGGACTTGACCCGCCACGGAGATGATTGGATCATGGCTCGCGGCGCCTGGCAGATCCGAGTGCCAGACGAGGCGGTCGCGTTGGAGCGGCACGACGTGCGGGTAACGCTTGGGCGCGCGAGCGTGGTCCTGCGCCGGGATCCTCTCACGTGGCTGGAGTAGGTGCCCACGGGCCCGTCCGGGCCGGCGTCAGCGGCCCACGCCCAAGGCCGGGCCAGCGCTTATGAGGAAGGCCCATCTCGCGCGCCCAATGGCCGTCACCGCAGTCGTTGGATCCCAGTGGGGCGACGAGGGCAAGGGCAAGGTCGTCGACTACCTCGCCGAGCGCGTTCAGCACGTTGTGCGGTTCCAGGGCGGCAACAACGCCGGCCACA
>JBFIJP010000430.1:0-3434 GCA_041600695.1 Thermoplasmatota archaeon
CACGCATTTCGCACGGGTTTTGCCACCAACGCCTTCAGCCGCATCTTCCGTTGGCGCCGTGCGCCAGCCGAGGGGTGGGAGCAGTTTGAGGCCTGGATGGAGCAGCACCGGCAGCAGGTCGAGGGGCCGATTGCGGCATAGCCTAGCGCACGGTCCAGCCTCATCACCTCGCACGACGCCCGCCAAGGCCTCGAACAGGCCCAGGCCTGTGCCACAAGATCAAAGAAGTGGTCCACACATAGCAGCTTGTATGGCAGTCGACCGGCTTGAGGTCGTCAAGCGGGTCCGCGTCACGGCGCAGGACGCCGCCCACCTCACCGAAGACGCGGCTGTTCTCGGCCTCTCCGAGAGCGACGCCATGCGCCTCGGGCTTTCCCTCGTCCATCGGCTCGCACGCCGGCGCCAACATGGACCGGACCTCTTGGCGCTCGCCGACGTGCCAGGCGACAGGCTTAAGCCGGAGTGGCCCGCGTGAGAACGATACTGGACACAAACGTGCTATGGGACCGCGCCGCCCTCGAGCGCATCCTCGCTTCGGCCGAGGATGTCGTCGTGCCGGCTATCGTTTTCACGGAACGGGCCCGGCAACTCGTCCGCGAAGGGCGCGGCAGCGCGGCTACCCTTGCGGCGTTGCTGGGCAGACTCGATTTCGCCATCGAGCCATTCGGTGAACAGGAGGGAAGCCGTTACGCCGTGGGAATGGTCGACGACGAGCGGTGGCTGCGCCTGGCCCGAGACGCGATGATCGCCGGGCACGTCCGGCCCGGCGACACGCTGCTGACCCACAACGTGCGCGACTTCCTGGACGTGGGCGTAGCGCCCGAGCGAGTGATGGCTCCCTGAAGCCAGGCGGGACCAGCCCCCACGGGGCCGCAGCCTCCAGTGACCACCCCCAACCCTCATCAAGGGCCCCCAAGTCGCGCGCGCCATGACCTTTGAGATCGTTGACCGCGCCGCGGCCGGCCGCATTGGCCGGTTCAAGACGCCGCACGGCACGGTGACCACGCCCACCATCCTGCCCGTGGTCAACCCGAACATTGATCTCGTGAGCGCCAAGGAGATGCGCAAGCGCTTCGGCACGGAGATGGTCATCACCAATTCCTACGTGATCCACAAGCACGATCACCTGCGCGAGAAGGCGCTGGCGGAGGGTGTGCACAAGGTCATCGACTGGGACGGCCCCGTCATGACCGACTCCGGCACGTTCCAGATGTACGTTTACGGAGATGTGGAGGTCGGCCCGACGGAGATCGTGGACTTCCAGGCCGCCATGGGCGTCGACGTGGCCACGTGCCTGGATCTGTTCGTCACCCCCGACATGAACCGCCAGCAGGCCGAGGAGGCCGTGGCCGAGACGCTGCGCCGCACCGAGGCAAGCGTGGGCCACAAGGGAGGTAGCCTCCTCAACGCGACCGTGCA
This sequence comes from Thermoplasmatota archaeon, assembly GCA_041600695.1. GTDB lineage: Archaea > Thermoplasmatota > E2 > JACPAO01 > JAHFTW01 > JBFJVP01. The sequence goes on from JBFIJP010000430.1 coordinate 1,420, forward strand.
GGGCGGAACCAACCTGGATCTGAGGCAGAAGTGCGCCCAGGCGTACCGGGACCTGGAGGTGGACTACCACACCATCGGCGGCGTCGTTCCAGTGATGGAGCGCCAAATGTACCCCGAACTGGTGGACATGATCATGGCCAGCCAGGGGCTGCTGCGCAAGGACCGGCCCCTCCACCTCTTCGGGGCGGGGCATCCCCTGGTCATGCCGCTGGCGGTGGCTCTGGGCTGCGACATCTTCGATTCCAGTTCGTACGCCAAGTACGCCAAGGACGGCCGCATCATGACTCCCGAAGGAACCCTGCACCTGGCAGACCTACAGGAGTTCCCGTTCGGCGGCCACCTGGCGGACCATTTCACGGTCCAGGAACTGAAGCAGTTGCCCAAGAAGGAGCGCGAGCGGGAAATCGCTCTCCACAACCTGGACGTCCTGTTCTCCGACCTGCGACGCATCCGCAACTGCATCCAGGACGGCACCCTGTGGGAACTGGTGGAGCAACGGGCGACATGCAACCCCTACCTGGCCGCTGCCACTCGCAAGCTGGGGGACCCCATCTACCAGAAATGGCTGGAGGCCCGCGAGCCGACGAGCCACAACAAGGCGCTGCGGTACACGGGCAGCCTCACCCACCGCCGGCCCGCGTTCCACCGCATCCGCACTCGCCTGCTGGAGCGAGTTGCCCCCGTCGGCGAACCCGTCCCGGTCGAAGTGGAGTCCCACTATGGCAGCGCTGGTGAGGAGAAGCGCGAACTGGGCCTGCACAAGGAGCCCACCAGCAAACCGTATGGCGACCACCTGGGCAGCCTGGACCCCGACATGGACCACGCCGTCATCAGTCCCCTGGGCCCGGTGCCGCTGGGGCTCGATGAGGTCTACCCGTTCACACAGTCCGCCCTGCCCCGGCTGGAGGGCCTGGATCGGGAACACATGGGCTGGGTGGGCGAAACCAAGGACCTCTTCCTCGAAGCCCACGACTTCATGCCGGCGATTCCCGGCCCCGGCGGCAGCCATGGCCACGTGGATCGGGACGTGATGCAGGTCCTGCGCACCGCCGACTGGCAATTTGGCCTCGGCGCTGGCGCGGCCCTGACCGATGGCAAGCTCACGGCGGAGCGCAGTCGCAAGACGGGCAAGATGCGCACGGCCGCCCTGGACGGGGAGCACGTACTCAGCCTGCGGGCGGGCGACGGCCTCTTCACGCTCAAGGTCGCGGGTGCACGCATCCTCCACGCCGCGCTCCCTGCGCCAGCCAACCGCGTCGTCGTGGACGACGACTCCGTGGCCTTCAACCGCGACGGGAAGTCCGTGTTCTCCAAGTTCGTCCTGGGCGCCGACCCCGGCCTGCGCCCCGGCGATGAATGCCTCGTCGTCGACCGGCACGACAACCTGGTCGCCGTCGGCCGCGCGCTGCTCAATGCCGAAGAGATGGCGGACTTCCAGACCGGCACTGCCGTCAAGGTGCGCGAAGGCATCGCGTAGGCCCCTGCCTGCACCCCGCGCCCTCGCGGCTGGCGGCACCCGAAGGACTCCCGGGACGCGCGCTTCCAGCTTCGCGCCCAGCCCATGGCGCCTCGCGGGCGTCGGGCACAGATTCCAGTGCCCTGCACCCATGGCGGGCGGCCGCGGTTGGGCACGCCGGGCGACTCGCCCACCCATCCCAGCCGGCGCCAGCCGGGCACACCGGCGGCTCGGCTTGGCGCAGCTAGGCCATACGGAGGGATCACGGGAGACCATCTACGAAGCGTTCGCAACCGCCCTGGCCGGGACCCGCCGCAGCCCCCGACACGCCTTACCCCACGCCTGCACACCCGAGGCCCCCGCGCCCGCAGACGTTGCCGCCGGGGTCGGGCCATCGGTAGGCATTGGGCGCCAGACAAACGCCCCACCACCGGGCGGACCAGCAACAGCAAGCCCCCACAGAGGCCCCCAACGGCGAACCCGGAATGGTTTCCATGAGAAACAAACCCGCCAGAAACGACCCGGTTGCGCCGAGTGGAAGCCCATTTCCCTCTTTTCC
>JBFIJP010000431.1:0-3419 GCA_041600695.1 Thermoplasmatota archaeon
GGGGTCTATGCCATTTCAGAGGTGAGTCAATTCCTCAAGTTGCTGTTCCTGGGCGTCGCCCTGCTGGCCGTTCTCGGCATGGGGCGGGTGTTCCGGGGCAAGGTTGAGGAGGACTGGGGCGAGTTCCTGAGCCTCATCCTGTTTGCCACCCTGGGCATGATGGTCGTCGCGTCCGCGACGGAACTCATCACGCTGTTCATTGGCATTGAGATCGCCAGCCTGTCCAGCTACCTGCTGGCCGGATTCCACCGGGATCGCATCGGCGCCGAGGCGGCCCTGAAGTACTTCAGTTTCGGAGCCGTCAGCAGTGGCCTTACCCTGTTCGGGATCAGCCTTCTGTACGGTATGACGGGCACCACCAAGATCGCAGCCATCGGTTCCGTTCTGTACACGGGCGGCGCGTTCGACGCCATGACCGGTATTGCCATCGTGTTGCTGCTGGGCGGCCTTGGCTTCAAGATCAGCAGTGTTCCCTTCCATCTGTGGGCGCCTGATGTCTACTCGGGTGCTCCGGCGCCGGTGGCCGGCATGCTCGCCACGGCGTCCAAGGCGATGGGCTTCGCGGCAATTTTCAACATCTTCCTCGTCGGCCTCATCGGGGTCAAGGCGAATTGGGAGCTGGCGGTAGCCATCGTCGCCGTTGTGACCATGTTCGTTGGCAACCTGGTGGCGCTTCGCCAGGACAGCCTGCGGCGCATGCTTGCGTACAGCAGCATCGCGCAGGCGGGCTACCTGCTGATTGCGGTGGCTGTCGGGACCTGGTACGCCTTGGGTGGCGGTCTGCTGCATCTGTTCGTCAATGCGGCCATGAAGCTGGGGGCTTTCCTGATCGTTGGTATTCTGCTCGCCATGGGCCTCAGCGACCGCGTGGATGGCTACCGTGGCCTGGGCCGACGGGCGCCCTTTATTGCCTTCGCCCTAACGGTGTTCCTGCTGTCCATGGCTGGCCTGCCGCCGCTTGGGGGTTTCACCAGCAAGTTCGTCTTGTTCAGCAGCGCCATCGAGGCGGGCGTGATCAACGAGATGGGCTGGCTGGTCTGGCTGGCGGTCTTTGCAGTTCTGAACTCTGCCATCAGCCTGTACTACTACCTGCGTGTGATTCGCACGATGTACGTTGAGGAGGCCGACGAGGGTGCGCCCAGTTTCCCGGTGAGCGGTACGGCGATGGTGGCCGTGGGTGTTTGCCTGCTGCTGGTGCTGGTGATTGGTGTGTACCCGCAGTGGTTCATCGAGCGGGCCATGTCGGCGGCGCTATCGATGCTGGCGCCTGGTGCCTAGCTGCCTGCCGACGACCTCGGTCCGCCCAGGCTGGCGGCGCGGGGCCGGGGGCCCTGGAGGGCGGCGGCGCCAAGGCTCATATACGCCGGGCGGTGAGCGTCAACCGATGAGCGAAGCGGTGCTTGAGCGCATCCGGGCGGCCATCGATGAGATTCGACCCGCCCTCCAGTTCGACGGTGGCGACATGGACCTGTTGGGCTGGGATGCCGACACGGGCGTCGTCCAGGTTCAGATGGTGGGCGCCTGCCACGGTTGCTCCATGAGTGAGGTCACCATGGTGGCTGGCGTGGAGCGCATCGTGAAGGAGCGGGTGCCCGAGGTTACGAGCCTCGTCAACATTCCGCCGGCGTACGCGCCGACCAACCCCAAGTACTAGGGCCAGGCCTTCCTTAGTGGGGCGTGGGGTGCCAGGGGCGTGCCTGCCCGGACTCGTTCGCCGACGTTCGGGTTCAGGCCAGGCCGCGGGCGCCAGGGACCTTCACGGCCAGCAGCCAGCGGTCGCGTCGGTGCACGACGGCCGGGTCGCTGCGCCAGTGGGCGTCGAAGTACTCCCAGTCCCAGACCGTCTCCGGGCCTACCCAGGGGTCCTGGAGGACGATGTGGTCAACGTCCACGTGGGCGACGACGGCGTAGTGGTCGGTATCCTCGTCGGCGAGCCAGTAGCAAACGATGACCACGTAACCGTCGGCCATCAATTGACCGATCTCCGTTACGGCGGTGTCCGTGTGGTGGACCACTGCCTCCAGGCCCAGTTCGCCGACAAACCGTAACAGGACCTTCTGCCGGGTCCCCATGGGTTCGGTGGTCTCCAGCCGTGCGGCCAGACTGGTTTCCTCGATGCGGATGCCCCAGAGGGCGTCGAGGACCATTTTCATCGCCGCGGGGCCGCAGGTGTAGTCGGTCTCCTGGGTGTGGTGGGGGATGTCCACGGGTGACGATTGCCTGCGCACGCCAGGTGGTCGACCCGCCAGCACAAGAACCCTTTCCTCAGGCGAAACCGCCGTGGGTGGGGTCTCCGGCCGGGTCCCCGTCCAGGTGGGCAATGTAGAGACCGCCCCTGTTGGCCGAGATCACGTAGCCGTTTGCGACCACGACATCCCAGGAGCCGCCGCAGCAGCCGCGTTGGCTGTCCCGGTCCCAGGGGAGGTAGGTTCCGACGGCGTGGGGTGCTGCCTGGAGTTCTGGCGTGCTGATGTCGAGAACCCAGATGCCCCCGTGGTAGTGGGCGAGGTACACCTTGCCGTTGACGATCTGGAAGTTGTGCAGGCTGAAGGCGCCGTCTTCGCCTTGGAAATCGGGCACGGCGGACCACTGGGCCAGCACTTGCGGGTTGTCCAGGTCGGTTGCGTCCAGGATGAAGAGGGCCGGGGGGCGGGCACCCTCGGGGCTGGTGACGGCGATGCGGCGGCCGTCTGATTCGAACACCATGCTGGTGTGCAGGACGCCGTCCCATTTGTCGGCGCCCTGCCCGGACCATGAGCCCATTTCGGTGGGCAGTGCCGGGTTGGAGACGTCGACGAAGCGGAGGCCCAGGTTCCAGAAGCTGACGGATAGCATGGGCACGTCGGTGAGCGGGTCGAGTTGGAAGGTCATGTCCTGATGGCCACTAAAGAAGTGGAGGGCGGCTCCGGCGGGATCTCCGGCCATGAGCGCGGCCACCACGACATCCGTCTGTTCCTGTACGAACTGGGTGGACGTGGGCATCCAGCGGGCCACCTGGACCACTTCCCGGACGCCGCCGGTGGGCGGCAGGAGTTGGCCCACGTAGATGGCATTGTCCAGCGGGGCACAAAAGAGGTACTCGGTCTCGTCAATGATGGCGTACTCGACCATGTGGCAGCCCAGCAGCAGCCCGGGTTCGGGCCAGAAGCCCGCCAGCCGTGGGTTGGTCTTGTCGCGAACGTCATAGATCAGGACGCCGGGGGTCGTCGAAAGTTCCAGGGCGACAAAGACCCAGTCGCCGGCGTCGTCCACTTTCAGGTCGGCGATGTAAGCTCCCTGGGGCATCAGGTGGTCGGCGGTGGTCACCTCGACCGAGGAAACCACTTCCGGCGCCGCGGGGTCCGTGATGTTGACGATCATGAAGCCATGGTCCATGACGCCCACGAACACGTGGTTGTCTGCCACGTCCAGTTCCGAGA
>JBFIJP010000432.1:0-3417 GCA_041600695.1 Thermoplasmatota archaeon
CAGCCCGTAGACGAGCAGCAACCGCGCCGTGCCACCGAGGGCCGGATTGAGGGCAGCGCGGTCGGGGTGATCCCGCAGGACCGTCCGGGTGACGCTGAAGGCCAGGGGCAGGCTGGCCAGGGGCAGGATCTGGGTCCAGTCGGCGTGGCGGGCGAAGGCCAGGATGCTGAGGGCGTACGCGCCCGCAAGGGCCGCCACGTACTCGGCGCGCGCGAAGCGGTCCCCAAACCGGACCGCCAGGGTCCGCTTGCCGGCCCGCTCATCGGTAGGGCGGTCACGCAGGTTGTTGACCACAAGGATGGCGGTGGCCAGAGCGCCCACCGCGAGGCCCCAGAACAGGCCAGGCATCCACACGCCCGGCTCCGCGAACCGATCCGGCGCCTGGACGTAGATGGTGCCCATGACGGCGACGGGGCCAAAGAACACGAAGACAAACAGGTCGCCGAGGCCCACGTAAGCCAGGGGCTTGGGGCCAGCCGTATAGAGGATGCCGCTGGCGATGGCGGCGACCCCAATGATCAGGATGGGCAGCCCGCCGACCCAGATCAGGTAGGACCCGACGGCGGCGGCAGCGGCAAAGGTTGCAAACGCCGCATTGCGCACGGCCAGGGGCCGCAACGCACCCGTTGCACTGGCCCGCGCTGGCCCCACGCGGTCGGGCGTGTCCGCGCCCTTGACATGATCATAATAATCGTTGGCCAGATTTGTTCCAATCTGGATCAGGAGGGCCCCGACCAGGGCCGCGATCGCAGGCAGTGCGTCAAACACCTCAACGCGCCACGCCAGAGCAGCGCCCATCAGGACCGGCACGGCCGCCGCGGGAAGCGTTCGCACTCGGAGCGTGGAGAGCCACGCGCTCTTGGACATGCGGCGGCCAGACAGCCACCTCGTTTGGCCTTTGCCCGGCCCTCAACAGTAGGGAACGCAGCGATCGCGCAGGATCCCAAGAGCGTCGCCGATGGTGCCGGGCACGTCCTCGCAACTGACGAAGCAGGGGCCAGGCCCGCCGATGGCATTGTTGGGGGGGCCCCCGCAAAGCGTGTTGCAGGCCGAGGCGGGCGTGCCCACGACCACCAGGCTCAACGTTAGCAGCGTGACGATCACGGCCAGGCGCCGGCGTGCAGGTCGGGACAACATGGAATTCCCCCATCGTGTCCTTGTGGATAGTTTTTCGCCCGTGGCAGCCTCGGCCGGCAGCCGTTTGGATGCGCATCGGGTGGTCGCAGGCCTGGAGTCAAATGCCAGATGCGGCGCCGCAGGCACCTGCACCTTGCGCGGCGGCCACCATTCGCCCCGGGCCGGCCCGGGACGGGGGCCCGCCGCCGCGGACGCCATGGGCCCCGCGCGGATGGCCGGTTCGTCGCCCTTCGGCTGCGGCGAGGCGGGCCGCAGTCGAACGTCGATAGAGCCGCAGTTGAATCCCAGTCGAACTCAGCAGATCGGCTTGCATGCTTCCAGTGCTGTGTGGAGGGCCAGCACCATCGCCGCCGTCATCAGGTCGCAGAATTCACCGCAGATGCGATCGTCGATTGGGATAGCGTATTGGCACGGCGGATGACAGGCGGCGGCCGGCTCCGCTACAATGCCGACGAGAAGGACCACCAGGATCACTGGGGCCATCCTGCTGGTGAGCGTCATGCAAGCAAATCAGGGCGGAGATTTTAATGCGTTGCCTGCCACGAAATACGGCACAGGATGGCCCTGGCACCGGGCGCCTGGTTCGCAGTGGCTGGAACGGTCCGCCCCCGGGTCGCCGGGGTGGCTCAGACCGCCAGACAGCAATCGCAATCGCAGTCTTCGTGGTCCGTGTGGACCTCGGCGAAGACGGCGCGCATGTCGTCCGCGTTGAGCGGCGTGGAATATTTCTGCTCGAACGCCTGGATCTTTTCGTCCACCTCGTCCATGTGGCAGTAGGCGCGGGGGAACTCGTCTTCGAAGTCGTCCATCATGCGTGGTGCTCTCCCTGGGTTGTGCTCAGTACTCCAACGGGCGCCGCCCGGCCGCCGTGGTCCAGGATGGTCTGGGGCGCGATTTCCAGCAGGTGCTCCGGGCGCCCGCCGCCGCCGTAAACGGTGGGCAACGCAGCGATGGCGTTGTCCAACAGGGTTGGCAGGTCGTGGCCGACGGGGGGCATGCCGCCGATGGCGTACCCCGTGGCCTGCTTGGCCTCGTCGGGTCGGGCCATTCGAATCTCTTGCCAGCCAAGTGCGGTGCCGGCTGCTTCGAGGTCTGCCCGCTGGTGTCCGCCCAGAACCAGCACGGCGCATGCGTCTGGCCCGGCGACGACCAGGGATTTGACGATCTGGCCGACATCGACGCGCATGGCACGGGCCGCGGCCTCGGCGGTTCGTGCGGGTTCGTCGAGCACCACGATGCGGCCTTGCATGCCTTTGGCCTCAAGCCATTGTCCAAGTCGCCCGGTCACGGCAACCACGGTTTCCCGCGGAAGTCGGGCTTCTTGCCGGCCAGGTACGCATCGCGTCCTTCCTGGGCCTCGGGGGTCTGGTAGAACAGCAGCGTCGCGTTGCCAGCAAGTTCCTGGATGCCGGCTTGGCCGTCCTCGTCGGCGTTGAACGCCGACTTGAGGGTCCGGATCGCCAGCGGGGACTTGTCGAGGATTTCATTGGCCCACTCGACGCCGGCCGCTTCGAGTTCCTCCAGGGGAACGACATGGTTGATGAGGCCCATCTGGAGCGCGTCGGCGGCTGAGTACTGGCGACAAAGGTACCAGATTTCGCGGGCCTTCTTGGTGCCCACCAGCCGGGCCAGGTGGCTGCTGCCGAAGCCGCCGTCAAACGACCCAACCTTGGGGCCGGTCTGCTGGAACACGGCGTTGTCGGCCGCGATGGAGAGGTCGCACATGACGTGCAGGACGTGGCCTCCGCCCACAGCGTAGCCGCCGATGAGCGCGATGACCGGCTTGGGCATGGAGCGAATGATGCGTTGCAGGCGCAGGACGTTGAGGCGGGGCACGCCGGTGTCGTCGACGTACCCGGCGTCGCCGCGCACGGTCTGGTCGCCGCCGGAGCAGAACGCCCACTTGCCATCCTTGCTGCTGGGGCCGTTGCCCGTAAACAGGACGACGCCGATGGAGGTGTCATGCCACGCGTCCATCATGGCATCAATGACCTCGTCGGTGGTCTTGGGCCGGAAGGCGTTGCGAATCTCCGGCCGGTTGAACGCCACGCGGGCGATGCCGTCGGCCTTGTGGTACGTGATGTCCTCGTACTCCTTGGCGACCTTCCAATCCATGCCGGTGGCGGCCATCATGGACTGGGTGGTGACGCCTTCGCGGCCCTGGCCCGGACCAAGCGGCACGCCGATGTCTTGCATGGCGCCGCCCACCGGATGGCCCGATATGAGTCTAGGGGGCCGCGCTGGCCGGGCTCAGGCCTCGACGGCGAGCGTCTGTTGTTC
>JBFIJP010000433.1:0-3413 GCA_041600695.1 Thermoplasmatota archaeon
ACGGGATCGCGATACATCGCGTCCTCGTTCGGGTCGTCACCCGCTGCGACAAGGTAGCACCCGGCTCGCGGTGATTCGAAGGCGGTGACCCATGAGGCGCTGGATGTGCGCTCGACAAACACGCACTCCACGGCGTGGACGGGCGTGAAGGTGGGCATGTCACACTCGAAGGTGCCTTCGTCGGCCGCCGCTGCCGGAACCAACAGGATAACCACGGTGGCAGCCCAGCCCAACCGCATCACCGTTGCGCACGAGAGCATGGCGTTGGCCGACGCGAGGGTACACAACGACCCACGGCGCCGGCGCCGCCCCCCATTCCCCGGATTGCGAGCTTGTGGTCGGAGCTACTCGCCCTGTGGCATGTCCGCGGTTCGCGCTAAGGGCACGCATCGGCTAGACTACCGCTGGTCGACCGTCGCCAAGCCCAACCTGGTTGGGCGCGAGCCCTGACAACACGGTGACTCGGACGCCATCGGGCACCAGGGCCGGGTGCGACGAGACCGACGGGCCACCGCGCACTGGATTGGTGTGACCGCCGTCAACTTCAAATTCCCCGACGTGTGGAAAGGGAACTACGGCCTGGGTTCCGAGTCGTCCCGCCCAAGGGGGCGGCCAGGCGGGCCGGGAGAGACCTCCATGGAACCCCGAGACCCCGAGTACGCTTGGACGAAGAACCAGTTCTTCGAACTCCCCGTCAAGCAGGTGCAGCCGACGACCAGCATCGAGCAACTGGTCGACATGATGGCCGAAACCAGCGCCCAGGGCCGCCAACTGGGACAGGTGTGCCAGATCCTGCGCCGTGCGCTCAACGACCCGGACCGCCCCACAGTCATCCTCGCCACCGCGGGCACCCTCATCAGCACCGGCATGCGCGACCTGTTCGTCAAGATGATGGAAGCCGGCTTCATCGACGCCTGGGTCAGCACCGGCGGCTGCATCGACGACGACCTGTACATCAGCCTCGGCGGCCCCGTCGGCCAGGGGCGCCCCACGATCAACAACCTGCTCCTGCGCGAGCACATGATCGACCGCCTGTACGACTCCTACATCGACGAGGACTTCCTGCGCGCCTGCGACGGCTACGTCTCCTACGCCGCCGACGCCCCCGAGCTCGCTGGCCCCAAGACGAGCCGGCAGTTCACCGATTTCATCGGCCAGGCCATCCGCGACGGCCGCGAATTCAACGAACTCAAGGCCACCAACGAGGGCGTGCTGGCCGCCGTCAACCAGTTCGGCGTCCCGCTGTGGATTCCCGCCCTGACCGACTGCTCCATGGGCATCGGCCTCGCCATCAACCACTGGCGCCACACCCGCGCCGGCACCCAGAAGACGTTCATCCACGACCCCGTGGCCGACAACTGGGAGATCACCCAACTCAAGGGCAACTCGAAGAAGAGCTGCGTCATCTACCTCGGCGGCGGTGTCCCCAAGAACTTCGTCAACGACTGCGAAGTGGTCTGCGAAACCACTGAGTACACGGACCGCGAAGGCCATGAGTACGCCGTCAACATCACTATGGACCGCCCCGAGTGGAACGGCCTGTCCGGCAGCACGCTGGAAGAGGCCCAAGCCTGGGGCAAGGTCCACGCCCAGGCCACCAAGGCGACGCTTTACAGCGACGTCATCATGGCCTGGCCCATCGTCGCCAACTACCTCCTGGCCACCTGCAAGCCCCGCGAGCGGCTGAACCCGAAGTGGAACGGCAACGAGCTGGTCGAGCTCGCCGGCAAGCCAATCGCCCGCCGGGAGGGTGACTTCGTGGAAGCGCCGCCGGTTCCGAATATGCCAGAAGTGGCGTACGTGAGGTAGGCCCCGGGCGACCGTAGCGGTCGACCGCGCCCCATCCATCCGCGTTCCGCACCGCCACGGCGCGGTGGACGCGGCTGGCCGCGTACGCCGGCACAAAGGCGGTCGCCACGGCCGCCACCCGGGTCAGTCCACACAACAGCTTCAGGAAGGGGACATCGAAGCGCGCTTGGCCCAAGGCGTCACCCGCTTCTAGGAAAACGACGACCATGCCAAGGCCGACAACGGCACCGATGGAAATGGCCGCCAGTGTTACGTACAGCGTCTCGACGGCGAAAATGGCCGGGATCTGGGACCGCTGCGCCCCTGCGGCCCGCAAGAGGCCAATTTCCTGGCGACGCACCAGAACGTTGCGGCTGGTTACCAAGGAAAGGCTGACGACGCCGATGATCAGACCGAGACTAGGAAGATCTCCAGAATGCCAATCATGGCATAGTCGCCGGCCGCTTCCTCCCGGGCAGACGCTCCAACCGCGTACGCCTCGGCACCCGCACGCCGCAAGCCGCCCTCAAGGGCCGCAGCCAGCGCCTCCGGATCGACGCCAGGCGAAGCCTCGGCCCAGATGCGCGTTCCGGCCTGGTCGGTGCTGCCGTGCCAATGGGCCACTTCCGCGACCACATCAGGGTGGACGAACAGGCCCGCAGATCCCACGCCCTCCAGTACAGTGACGACCTGGACCTGCCGCTCCCCGTCCTCCGCCTGGTACATCAGGTGCTCGCCCGGCCGCAGGCTTCGCTGCTTGGCGTCGCCACCGTCGCCGCCACCGTCGCCGCCACCTTCGGGCCACTGCGTCACCGTGATCCCATCGCTGGCGATGACGACACCCGGGTTGCTGGCAACCGCTTCCAGGGCCTCCCTGGCCGTGGCATGCCCATGCAGCCACGCCGCCGTGAATCGGGCCTCGGCGGCAAACCCAGGCGTCACCCAATGACATCTTCGCCGTGCCTCCATGTCCGGGAATCAAACACGGTTGGCCCCCCAGGGGAAAGACTGCTTTCCGCGCTAAACACATTGGCGGCCCTTGCTACCCAGGGCGTTGCGATGTGTCAGGACCGCAGGGGCAACGGATCCACGCCGCTGGCGGGCGGATTGTCCTCTGGCCGACGGCCCCGTCGTCCGTCGCCCGTCGTCCCCCGTCCATGATCCGCCGTCCGCCATCCGTCATCCGTGGAAACGCTCGTGCCGGCATCCATGCACGGTAGGCATCATGGCTTCGCCAATGGGGAAACGTTGAGCCTTGCTTAAACGAAGCTTGTGGTTCCTGGGCCAAGGGTGCTGAAGTTGTCCGGGAACCCCACCAGATCCAGTCAGGTCGTTCGCGCAGCGATCCACCCCGCCATCGGAATCGCTCGGGTGGGCAACAGTCCAGACGAGTTCTTCTTCGGGCCGGAGGTTCCGGATGTGGTGGTTCCCCCTGAGGGGGGGTACCGTGACCGGGAGGGACGGCTGAAGCGGCAGGCGGCTCGCTTTCGTGTTTACGGGTACGACGCCAACGGCAAGGTTGTCTGTGAGTTGACCCACGGCGCCGGCATCGAAATTGCATGGACCGTTGAGGTCGCCAACAAGAAATCCTCGTGGTACATGTTCAACACCGCCATGGATTTGGC
>JBFIJP010000434.1:0-3409 GCA_041600695.1 Thermoplasmatota archaeon
CAGGGCTCGGCCCTCTTCCCAACATCTCTCTGTTCAGTGGGGAAGGGGGGACTTGAACCCCCGATCTACGGCCGTGTAGCCCCTGCGGGGCTCCACGAACGCGGCAGCGCTCCGCGCAGCCGCCCATTATAAGTCCGTCACCGAAAGTGGGGAAGGGGGGACTTGAACCCCCGATCTACGGATTATGAGTCCGTCGCCCTAACCAACTAGGCCACTTCCCCAACTGGAGCCGCGAAGCGGGTTCAGTTGCCCGAGCGCAGCGAGGGAGAGCCCAAGGGGCCCGGCGGAGCCGTGCACCTCGGGAATGCGAATGAGGGCCGCGAGGCGGCGATCTAAAAACAATTCTGCACCGGGTGGAACCGGATGGGTTCCGTCCAGGAATCGGGTTAGTGGAGCGAGAGGGATTTGAACCCCCGGCCTCTTCCATGCCAAGGAAGCGATCTTCCAACTGATCTATCGCCCCATCAGGGTTGGATCGGTGTTTTGGTCATCCTTTTCGGATGCATCACACCGTCCGCGCCCCCCTGGCTGCCCGGGGGGACAAAGCAGCCCAAATGGGCACCCTATTTGAGCGCTGCGGGTGGTGTTCGTGGGGCGCGGCCCACGGCGCCCCGATTTTCGAGGGGCGGCGGCTGGCCGGCTGGCCGCTGCCCGGGCTCGAACGAATAGGCTGTTGGGGGAGAATCAAGGTGAACATGCGCGACCCGTCCTGCAAGATTCGGGCCAGCATGGCCCCGTGGCGGAGGCCCGGTGCCTCGGACCTAGTCTCGGCTGGCCGCGGCCGCTTCCTTGCGGCGTACCTCGGCCTTGATCTGATCAAGGTTCTGCTTGATGATGTCCTTCACGATGGCGTCCATGCGGGGGTCGCGCAGCAGGTCGATCATGAGGCGCTGTGAGACGCGGCTGCTGGTGGCCACGACATCGTCGAAGAACGGCATGTGCCGGATGCGGCCCACCTTGGGGTCGTCGGCGATCTTTTCGACCACGATCTCCAGCATCTCGTCGCCGCGCGTCTCCAGGGAGTCGGCCAGGTTGTGCGTGTACTGGCCTTTGAGGAGCACGTCGCCGGTCTGGTCCAGAATGCGCATCAGCACGGCGTCGCTGACCACCTCTGCGATGATGTTCTTGAACCGGCGGATGACGCGATACGTAAACTCCTCGCCAAATGCGCGGTCGGCGGCGCGGCCGAACCGGCTCAAGATGACCACGATGCGCACCAGCCGGAAAAGACGAAAGCCCCGCACGGCGGGGTGGCTCACCGGGATCATGCCGAGCAGGTCGTACCAGTTGCGGGCCACGAATGAGCGGCGGTTGTCCGCCCGTGCAAGGCGAAGCAGGTACTCGGTCGCGAAAATGGCAATGATTCCATAGTCGGCGAGGATGATTTGGCGCCGCTGCTCGGCGGTCGGGTTTCCCCACGTCTCGTATGCAATCAGGCCGACGGAAACGATCGCCAGGGCCAACATGAGCCAGTCGCTGGGGCGGACCTTGCCGCGCTCGGCCATGCCCAGCGAGTCCGCGGCCGCGTCAAAGCGGCTTCGCAACGCGGCGGCTGACGCCCGCGGCTGCCCGAGGCCGCCGCGACTGGGGCTTCACCGTGTTGACATTTGATGACCTTTCCTCCGAATGACCTGTGCGGTCCCACCTGGCAACGCCGCCTGGGCCGGAGCCGGCAGCGCCTGGCCGACCCTTTGCAGTATTCTAAAGAAAGTCTCGGGTTAAGAACTCGTCAACGAATAGCCATGTGGAGATATTCTTCGATCGAGGTGGTACAAGATGGTAAGGCGATTACTGATACTCCTACTCATCGGCGCGCTAATCGTGCCGGCGCTGAACACCGGCGCAGCGGGTCGAACCGAAACCCAGACCTACGTGGCCGGCGCCTTCGGTGCAACCGCTTCCCCCTGGTGCTTCGGAGGCTTGACTCCCGTCGCAGAAAACATCGGTGGTGGCTGCTTCGATGTCAAGCCGGGCGAAACGTCCGTCACGCTCGAAGTGATCGACTTCACCCTTGGCGAAGTTGGCTACATGTTCCGCATGGTGGACCGCCACATTGACACCCAGTACGGTGCCTGGCAATTGGCCTGCGGATCCACCACGATCCCGGTGCCCGCTGGCACCGACAAGATCGATGTCGCGCCCCTTGCCGGCCAGGCAAGTCCCAGCCCGTCGCCCGACGGTGGGGCCGACGCCTGCGGCCTGCCCAGCAACTGGGGCAGCGTAACCGCGACCTTCTCGTAAGCAGATCGTCTCCTTTCCCATTCCCCCTCATTTCTTGACAGGTTGACTGGCGAGCCGCGGCGCCGCTGCCGCGCCATGGGCGCGCAGGTGCAGGCCTGCGTTCAAAGGCCCAGCCCTGCACGACGTTCTTATCGGGGCGCCGTGCATGCAATGAATGGTTCGCCAGGTGACGAAATGTACAAACAGATTGCAATCGTTAGTGTCTTGCTGATGACTCTCCCGTCCGCCTTTGCTGCGACCGAGGTTGGTCAGGAGACAGCCACATTCAAGAACGCAGACTTCGGCGATGCAGCCTGCGGAATGGGGGCAGCCACCTGTTTCGATGTCCCCCCCGGCACGGATCTGGTGGCCGTCGTTCTGCGCAACACGGACAGGCACGCGGGCGCCATGAGCTACTCGATTGCCGGCTCGTACGAGGGCCGGGACGCCTCTGGCGACGTGGTGTGCCGGAACATTGGGTACGGCCGCTGTGAAGATGTCGAAGGATCGTTCTGCCAGGGCGACTCATTTCGCATCTCGCGGGCCGTCACCACGATCTACATTGAACTCTCGACGGCAGAGTCCAGCTTGCTGACCTGCGGGTTCAACTTGAAAATGCCCGGGCCGGCCACGCAGGGCACCGCGACGGCACGGTTCTTCGTTGACTGAGCAAGATGCGCGGGGCGGCGCTGCGGGGCGCCACCAGCAAAACCGGTTTCAACCTGAGCTGATGCCCTGGTTGGGCCGCACTCCGGCGATGACGCCCGGGCGCGGCATTCGCTGCCAGAAGCCACTCCGACCGCGGTGCTAGAACAGCAGGCCCAGCGAACTATGTTCAGCCGTGATCCTGCCCGACTTAGGGCCCTCCGGGCCCTAATACTCTCGGAGTGCGACCACTTAGGGCCCTCCGGGCCCTAATACCCTCGGAGTGCGACCGCGCTACGCGCGGTCCCACGGGGTGCTAGGACAGGAGGCCGCGCTTCGCGCGGCCCCACAGGCCCCTAGAACAAGAGGCCACACTTCGCGCGGCCCCACGGGGTGCTAGGACAGGAGGAGGGTGCTAGAACAGGAGGCCCAGCGAACTGAGTTCAGCCGTGATCCTGCCCGACTTAGGGCCCTCCGGGCCCTAATACTCTCGGAGTGCGACCACTTAGGGCCCTCCGGGCCCTAATACCCTCGGAGTGCGACC
>JBFIJP010000435.1:0-3388 GCA_041600695.1 Thermoplasmatota archaeon
ATTCGGAGCTCCGCTCCGAAACCACCCGCAGGATCAGCCTCCCAGAAACTGAACGATATCCCCCGACCTGCAAACAGGTCGGCCCGAGCCGTGAAGCGGCTTGGGCTGGATCGCGCCGTGCAGCGGCGCGTGAAGATCATTTGGGCGGCATTCGGAGCTTCGCTCCGAAGCCACCCGCAGGATCAGCCTCCTAGAAACTGAACGAGATGCCCTGAGCCAGCGGCAAATCCTTCCCCCCGAGCTTCAAAAAGCTCGACCATTTGGCCGGCGCTCGGCTAACGCCGAGGCCGGCCGCAGGATCAGCCTCCTAGAAACTGAACGAGATGCCCTGAGCCAGCGGGAGGTCTTTGCCCCAGTTGATCGTGTTCGTCTGGCGGCGCATGTACTGCTTCCAGGAGTCGCTGCCCGACTCGCGGCCGCCGCCGGTTTCCTTCTCGCCGCCAAAGGCGCCACCGATTTCGGCGCCGGAGGTGCCGATGTTGACGTTGGCGATGCCGCAGTCGCTGCCGCGGGCGCTCAGGAACGTCTCGGCTTCGCGCAGGTCGTTGGTGAAGATGGCGCTGCTGAGGCCTTGGCGGACGTCGTTGTGCCAGGCGAGGACCTGATCCAGGTCGTCGTACTCGAAGAGGTACAGCACCGGTGCGAAGGTTTCCTCTTGCGCGAGTTCGAAGTCGGGGAAGCTGGGGGCCTTGAACAGGGTGGGTTGGACGTAGCACTTGCCCAGGTTGGGCAGGGTGCCACCGCCGGCGAGGAGCTGGGCGCCTTCGCCCTTGGCCGCTTGGACGGCGTTGGCGAACGTGGTGACCGCCTGCTCGTCGATGAGGGGGCCCATGTGGTTGTCCTTGTCCAGGGGGTTTCCGACCTTGAGTTGGCCGTAGACTTTGGTGAGCTTGTCCGTGAACTCCTTGGCGATGCTCTTGTGGAGGAACACGCGGCGGGTGCTGGTGCAGCGTTGGCCCGCGGTGCCCACGGCGCCGAAGGCGACGCCGCGCAGGGCGAGGTCCAGGTCGGCGCTGGGGGCGACGATGATGCCGTTGTTGCCGCCCAGTTCCAGGATGCTGCGGCCCATGCGTTTGGCGACCACTTCGCCCACGCGGTAGCCCATGCGGCAGGAGCCGGTGGCGCTGACGAGGGGGACGCGCTTGTCGCCGATGAGTTTCTCACCGACGGGGTCGGCGGCGCCCTGCACCAGACCCGCGATGCCCGGGTGGCCCATGTCGGCGGCCAGCTCGTTGAGCGTGTGCTGCACGGCGATGGCCGTCAGGGGCGTCTTCTCGCTGGGCTTCCAGACGACGGTGTCGCCGCACACCAGGGCGAGAGCCGCGTTCCAGGCATAGACCGCGACGGGGAAATTGAAGGCGGACACGACGCCGACGACACCCAGCGGGTGCCACTGCTCGTACATGCGGTGCAGGGGGCGCTCCGAGTGCATCGTCTTGCCGTAGAGCTGGCGGCTGAGGCCCGTGGCGAAGTCGCAGATGTCGATCATTTCCTGCACCTCGCCAAGGCCTTCCTCGAAGCTCTTGCCCATCTCGATGGACACCAGCTTCCCGAGGGGTTCCTTGACGGCGCGCAGCTTCTCGCCCCAGAGGCGCACCAGTTCGCCGCGCTTGGGGGCGGGCACCATGCGCCAGGACTCGAACGCCTTGTGGGCCGTGGCGATGACGCGGTCCGTCTCTTCCTCCGTCGAGTCGCGCACGACGGCGAGGGTGCTGTCGTCCACCGGTGTCACGACCGTGCGCTCGGGGCCGCTGCCGAACCAGGAGCTGCCGTCGCTGGTGCCATCGACGACCTGGGTGGCGTCGATGCCAAGTTCCAGCAGGAGCGCGGCGTAGTTGCCGACGTTGAGGGTTTGGGTCATGGGCGCCGGGAGCCAGCGCCCCCAGAAAAAGGGGTTGGCGGAGGCCACCGCGGGCCCTGCGACCAACTGCCAGCCGGCCCGGGGCGCGCCGGGCTCGCCTCGCAAGTGTTGAAGCCGGCGCCCCAAATGGCCGGCCGTGCCCAAGCCGCTTCCAGCCGACTATCTCCAGCCAGGCGAGAAGGTACTGCACCAGCAGGGACGTCACCCGCTTTCCGTGCTGGACGCCCTGCTTTCCCTGTTGGTCCTGTGGGCCGTGGCCGTTGCCGCAACCTTGCTCGTCGTTCGGCTGTATGAGCCGGCCACCATGGCATCCGTGGGAATACCCCTGATTGCCCTGCTGACCGTGCTCTTCATCGGGGCGAGTGTTGCGCAGTGGTGGAGGATGCAGACCAGTCGGTACGTAGTCACCGCTGAGCGGGTGTACAAGGCGTACGGCCGACTGCGGTTCTTCCTGCTCCAGACCACGTACGACAAGGTGACGGACATCCACGTCAAACAGAGCCTGTTCGGCCGCATCTGGAACTTCGGCACGGTCCGACTACAGACCGCCGGCACGGGGCTCGCCATGGATGGCGTTCGCAGCCCATTGGCCGTCAAAAGGGGCGTCGAAGCGGCGCGCGCGGCCTTCCTGGATCAGTTGGTGTCCGACTATCGGGGCACCCAGACGGCGGAGCCGCGGGCGCCACCGCTGCCAACCACCGACGCGGCGGTCTGGAAAGGAAGTCCGACCCCCTCCTCCCTGGTGGGTTCCCTGCTGGGCATGGGCGCCACCATTCTTCCCGCGGTGGCGTTCACGCTGGCAGGCGGCGTCAGCGGCGAGTCCCCGTTCCTGCTGATGGGTCTGGCTCTCTTCGCCTTCGCGGGCATCCAGGCGTGGGGCGCGTGGATTCGCTTCCGCTACACCCGCTACGAGGTGCGGGAGCGGGGCGTGGTAGTCACGAGCGGCTGGCTGACGCGCCGCCGCGTCGAAACCACGTACGACAAGGTGACGGATGTGACCACCTACGAGGACATCCTAGGCCGCATCCTCAACTACGGCCGCATCACGATCAACACGGCCGGCAGCAACGAGGCGCCAGTGGTCTTCTTTGGACTCAAGGACAACGACCGCGTCAAGGCCATCATTGACGAAGCACGCAGCCGGCGGAGGGCCTCGTGACGAGCGCGCCCCCAGCCGAGCCTCCCGCCCCGCCGGCCGCCCCCAACGCGCGCCCCGGCGGGTGGGCGCCCGCGCCGAACGGCTGGACCCCGACCCCACCTCCAACGGGTGCGCCATGGAGCCCCGCGGAGCCCCCAGCGGCACCTGCTCCCAAACCGGACCCGGATGCCCGGATGATCCGGCCGAGCCTCTGGGCCGCCATTGACGTCCCGGCCAAGATCCTGACGGCCGGCTTCCTGTTTCTGGCCCCCTTCTACGTCAGCGCCGCCATCCAGGGAGACAGCTTCCGGCCCTTGTCCATCCTGGCGGGCCTAGGCAGCCTGAATCTCCTCTACGCCCTGCTCGTTCCCCTGGTTCCCGGCGTTCAA
>JBFIJP010000436.1:0-3372 GCA_041600695.1 Thermoplasmatota archaeon
AGACGCCAACGACTGCGGAGGGCGGTCAACGCAACGCCAGGCAAGAGGCACACGGACCTTTCCCACCACCACCACCCTGACGGCCCAGGGAGCCAGTAGTCCTCAACGGAACCTGGCCAACTGCCCCCGGGTCCGGAACCCGGCGAACGTGAGACAGCCGCCCAGACACGATTTACCGTCCGCCATTTCCCCCAGTTTCCCCCTAGCCCACCTTATGCGCAACGATTTGCGCCGACATAGGCCCGTTATTGCGCAGGCTTCGCTGCAAAACGCCCCCCACTCCCTACAGCGGACCTTTCCTGTTTCCAGCGTGGGTCAAATGGGAGATGAGACTGGTAGGCTTTGATGAGTACCAACAAGTCTCAGCGCCGTTTCTGGCGCCACCCCCTGCGCGTCGGCATCGTGTTCGCCGTCCTGGCGGCCACGGGCATCCTCGTTATGGCCGCCACCGTCAGCCAGACCAGCTTCTCGCACATGTTCGGTGAAATCAATACCGTGGGGGCCGAGATGTCCGTCTCAAGCACGGATATTGCCTTCAACAAGGTCGCCGCCAGCGCGACCGGCGCCACCAGTGGCGCGGCCATCGAAATGGCCACCGGCGCCAGCGGCACCGGCAGCACCGCGCTGACCAAGGCGAACTGGTACTACCAGGCCGTCATCGAAGAGACAGGAATCGACAGCGTCACGTCCGGCACATACCAGGCGGAACTGTTCCTCGACGGCACATCGCAGGGTGTGATCTTCTTCACACAAGGCACACCCAACGCCGCCGCCACAGAAGGCGTGACACTCACGTGGGACATTGGCTCCGACCTGCCCAACGGTGACCAAGCCTACCGCCTGGAGATCACGTCCGCTTGAAGCGCATAGCTCTCGTCATGGGCCTCCTGCTCGTGGCGGGAGTCTCCGCGACGGTCGTTCAGCAAACCGCCCTCCCAACCATGCACGGGGAAATCGGCACCGCGCCGGCGGACTTCGTGGTCCTTCCACAAGGCGTCGATGTTGAGGCCCTCGGGCTCGCCGCCGCGGGGACCACCCCGGCCACAGCCGTGGAACTGGACTTGGTCGCGACGCTTGCCACGCCGGGCGTGGCCATTGGCAACTATGCCTACTCGGTCGAGGTCCATGAGGCCACCGCTGGCGCCATTGCCTCCGGCACCTACTCGGCGCAACTCTTGCTATATGGTTCGCCCTACGGCACGCTGTACTTCACCCAGACAACGGACATCCCCGCCACCATCGAGGGCGTCCGCCTCACCTGGGATATTGGTTCCGCGCCCCCCGTCGGCAGCGTCGTGTACGAGGTCGTGGTCACCGCCGTCTAGTGCGGCAGCCCTGCCACGGGCGCTGGCCATGCGCCACCCGGAGCAACGCACACCCACCAGGGCCACGCCGGGTCCACACGGCCCCGGCGGTCGGCACCTGGAGGCGGGGCTCGAATCCGGGGGCCGCCCTGGGCGCTATGCCAATCGAACATCGACCTCGTCCACTCGACGGCCCTGCGGGCCGCCATCGGGACGACCTCGACTAGCTCGCTTCGCGGGCCTAAATGCCCCGCTCGGCGAGCCTGACATCGAGCTCGTCCATCGCACTGATCAAGCCTACGGCTCGACCAGCGGTCCAGACGAGATCTCGCCCTCTTGGCTCCGCGCGGCTAAATGCCGCGCTCCGCCAATCGGACATCGATCTCGTCCATATTACGCCCCACCATCGGCTCGCCGAGGTTCTTGCTCACCTCGACAAGGACATCGGGCTTGTCGAAGTGCGTCGTGGCCTCAACGATCGCCTTGGCGCGGCGGGCGGGATCGCCCGACTTGAAGATGCCCGAGCCAACGAACACGCCATCGCTGCCCATCTGCATCATCAACGCAGCATCTGCGGGCGTCGCGATGCCACCGGCAGTGAAGTCCACCACCGGCAGGCGGCCCTGCTCACGAATCTCGTCCAAGACAACCCGGATGTTGGAGGTCAGTGCCTCGTAGTCCAAGCCACCGTAAGCCTCGGGCAACAGGGCGTCGTCCACGCCCATGTCCTCCAGGACCGCCTCGTTGAGAGGATCGTAGCGGGTAACGAAGGTCTCCGCCAACTCATCCAATTCATGGTCGGCTAGGCTCTGCACGAGTTGGATTCCGCGGCTCATCAGGCGGCGGTGGCGGACGGCTTCAA
Source organism: Thermoplasmatota archaeon (assembly GCA_041600695.1). Classification (GTDB taxonomy): domain Archaea; phylum Thermoplasmatota; class E2; order JACPAO01; family JAHFTW01; genus JBFJVP01. The sequence goes on from JBFIJP010000436.1 coordinate 2,167, forward strand.
CGATGTCACCGCTGCCGGCCTCGCCCTTCGTGCGGATCATGGCACAACCTTCGGCCACGCGGCGCACAGCCTCGCCCAGCTTGGTCGCACCGCAGACAAATGGCACGGTGAAGTCCTTCTTGAAAACGTGGAAGAACGGGTCGGCCGGGGTCAAGACCTCGGACTCGTCGATCATGTCGACGCCCATCTCCTGGAGCAACTGCGCCTCGGCGAAGTGACCGATGCGGCACTTGGCCATCACCGGGATGGAAACGGAATCGATGATCTGCAGAATCATCGACGGGTCGCTCATGCGACTCACGCCGCCGTCGGCGCGGATGTCGGCCGGCACACGCTCAAGGGCCATGACGGCCACGGCGCCCGCCTCCTCGGCGATGACGGCCTGTTCGGGATTGGTGACGTCCATGACGACGCCGCCCTTCTGCATCTTGGCGAAGCCTCGCTTGACGAGGTCGCTGCCCCAGCGCAGGTTTTCCAGTTCCAGGTTGCGGCTCATGGTCGCGCCGAGGAGGCTGCCCTATTTCAACAGGGGGGCCGCCCCGCTCAGGAGACGGCGTGCCGTTTGTGCGGTCGCGGGTACTCGGAGTGGGCCGGCGCCTGCAGTGGCGGCCGGTGGGGGACTCCGCGGCGAATTTTCCGTTTGGTTGGCGTGCCTCGCGTACTCACCACGTCCGGTGCCATCACCCCTGTCTTGGTTGCCGGGCCTTCAAAAAGCTGGGGCCCAAGACCCCCACCGCTGCCGCACCAGGCAGGGCCGGGCCCGCCGGAGGCTGCCGCCGGATGCACCCTTATAGGCGGCTGCTGCGTCGCACAAACTACCCCAATGATGTGGTTATCCCAGTCTGAGGCGCCTCCCCGGTGCCTGTGACGAGAAGCTCAACGCTGAGGGGCAGGTTGGCTCGGCCGCCGGATCACGGGCCTTCAACAGGCTCGATGCGGGGGTTCGGTGACCGTTGGGTGCGCCGGATCCAGTACACGCTGAGCGCGCCAATGGCCAGCGCGAACGCGAAAACCGTGAGGATGCCAAACCATCCCGCGTCCTGGCTGACGGCCAGAACGACGCCGAACAGCGCCAGCGCGACGGCGATTCCCAGGTGAATCCACGCCATCACGCGCAGAGCATAAGGGAAATCCGGGGTTGCCACGAACATCCTCAGACGCCGGCAGCCTGCATCTTGGCGCGCTCCGCCTCGGGCAGGTGGGCCA
>JBFIJP010000437.1:0-3350 GCA_041600695.1 Thermoplasmatota archaeon
GCCAACCCCGGCCCCGTGAGCGTTTATGGTGGATCCGTCGCGTTTGACGGCATCAATGGCCTCGCGCACGAAGCCGGCATGACCTACAGTGTCCAGTTCCGGCTCGAAAACGGCGCCGCTGTGCTTTGGGCCGACACCACCGCGTTCCCGAGCGCCATTACCGTGCGCGCTGACTCGGCCCGCATCGCCATGTGGACCGAGGACCGCCGCCAAACGGTCCGCGATGTTTTCCCGCCCGGCGTTGCGGCTGCCGCCGCCGACCGCGTCGTGAACGTCGTGGCCGCCCACTTCAACGTCTGGGGCGCCCTCGACTGCGCCGCAGAGCCGACGGCGAGCTCTCGCGTCGGTGACTGCGCCGTGGACAACCTGGATCAGGCACAGCACCGGATTCGCATTTACAAGATGAAAATCGACCCGGTCTCCGGCCTCAAGGTACGTGACGGGCTTATCCCGCTGGACCAGGGTGGCCTCTCGCAGGGCACCGAAGCGCAGTGTTGTACGGAAAGCGATCGGATCAAGTACAACCGCGTGACGCCCACGGCGGCGGTCTTCCGATACGCCTTCCCCTATGGCACCGGGTTCGAGGACGGACTGTACAAGATCGAACTCTATCAACCTCCAGGCAACCCGAACAACTGGATTGTTGAGCGCGAATTCCGCACGGGCCTTGTTGCGTTTAGCATCAACGCGGCACCCGGTGAAGTCCTCACCGGGGGCAAGGTCACTCACAGTGTCCTTGCCGGGGAAGAAACCCATTTCACGGTTCGGGTCGCCAACTCGGGCGCGGCCGTCGACACCATCAGTGTGGCTGTGCCGCCTCCCGCCAAGACCGGCTGGACGGCATCCACCAATGCGGCCAGCCTCGTGCTTGGACCAGGCGAACATCGCGATGTCACCATCATCGTCAAGTCACCGGCGACGGCCCCAACCGGCGAAACAGTGGAATTGGCGGTCAGTGCCGTTTCGTCCCTGGATCAAACCCTCAAGACGCTATCCCTGGTCACCAAGGTCGCAGCCACGGACATTCCTGGCGTGACACTCAGTTCCACGAAGTCCCAAATGGAAGTCCGGCCGAACCAGGTTTCGGCGGCCGCCATCACCATTCGCAACGACGGCTTCAAGCGAACCTCCTTCGTGATCAGCAAGGTGCTGGTGGGAAGCAGCACGGGCGGAAACTGCGCCGACTGGGTCTTCACGGTCGAGCCGCCGAGCATTGCCCTGTACAGTTCCAGCCGGGCTGATCTGCTGGTCTCGGTCACCCCCCCGGTTTCCACGGTTCCCGGAACCGCGTGTGTTGCGACATTCCAGGCGACCAAGGTGGGCGACGCGAATGTCAAGAGTACGCTCACGCTGCCGATCAAGGTTCTCGTCGTCAATGACGTGAATCTGGTGTCCTACACGTCCAACGAACGCACCTGGCGTTACCCCGGTGAGGACAAATACCTCGGTGCTACCGGCGTGCCCATCGTTGGCGCTCTCCAGGGCGCGCAGCTCGGCGTCATCGTGGACGAGGCTCACGACAAGACGGCCACCTACCGCCTCCAGATCACCAACGCCGGTGATCAGAAGGATGTCTACCAATTGCGGGGCAGCTGGAATCCCAACGTAGGGACCCACACGGCAAACTGCGAGGGTCAGGAGAGCAGCAATTTACCCTACGATGGTGTGCCAAACGGATGGGGCTACGCCGTGCCGGCCACGGGGGAGGTGTCTCCTGCTGGCACTTACGGTTCAAACAGCGTTTTGGCGGCAACCAAAGCCGCAGCTTTCTCCGGGGTCTACAACCTGAAGGACTACGAGGTCAATCCCGGCGAAACCATCTACGTCCCCCTGGAGCTTGGTACTTCCATGCATGCCAATGGAGGCGGCGATGCATGCCCCAAGATCACCGGGATCCAGGTGCCCAGCCGGGAAGCCGAGTTCAGCGTCACCATCCGTTCAGCGCTGGATCAAACGGTGACCAAGCGAATTGACCTCAAGGCCTTCATGGTGGCCGCCGGAGACTTCCAGCGCAAGAATCTCTACACCGGTTCGCTGCATGATGTGCACCTTGAGATGGGGCTCAGGGATGGGCGCGTGGCCAGCGATGTCGGTCTGTTCACTCGCGAGGGAACAAGCCTCGACATCAAGTTCCCCCTCAGGCTTGTGAACAAGGGCAACGAACTGGGCCAACCAACGCTGAGCGTGGAGTCGGGCTACGACGGCTGGACGCACACCGTCGAGGTTGTCAGCACTGTCCACGGTGGCAACCAGTGCAGCCCGAACAACTCGGCCGAGGTGGACACGCGGAGCGTCCGGTGCACCGCGGGCGTGTACGACGAAATCATTGCCAACGTGGTCTTGACGCCGCCGGCGGACGTTCCGCTCGGGGAGCGGCACTCGGTGCAGGTCATTGGATCGGTGCCGGGCCAGGAAAGTTCGGTCTCCGTGTCCAAGCGGCTCACGGCCCGCGTGGTCGGGACCTATGACTTCCAGGTGACGACCGCCAGCGCCCTACAGCAGGTTGCCTTCGGCCAGAAAGTGCGGCTGCCCTTCACGATCGAGAACCTGGGGACCCAGGGAGACAACTTCCAGATCCAGGTCGCCGACAGCCAGCGCGTGGCCGGCTGGAATCCCTCCCTGAGTCTGACCAACGTATTCGTCCCCGCGCTAGCCCGCTGGCATGGTTACGTTGAGGTTCAGCCCCCCGCCGGCATTCTCGCGGATGCCCCGCCGACGCAATTCCAGGTGTTGGTCACCAGTACCAGCCAGTTGACATCCAAAGTCGTCACCGTGAGTGCCAAGGCGATTCCGGCCACGGCGGACTTCTTTGTCTTCGGTGACCCGGTGGACAATCTGCTTCGCCGGGGTGAACCCACATCCATCTTCCTGAAGGTCAACGACTTGACGGGCCGAACCTCAGTGAATGTCACGAGCGTCAGTGGCCTGCCTTCGGGCTGGGTCCTGACGGCCGTCAAGAACCAGCAATTGCCTCTGGAGGAAGGCACCGCGCGCGCCGAGTTCAAGGTCACCGCGCCATCCGACGCGCTGGGCACCAGCAGGCTGCCGCTTCGCTTCCGGGCCGTTGCCGGGAACCTGTCCCAGCAAACCGACGTGATGATCAATCTGGCATCCAGTTATGGTGTCGGCATCGCGACCCCCGAGGAGAATGCAACGCTGATCCAGCCGGGGAGCCACGCCAACTTCGTTCTGGAGGTCACCAACCGCGGGTTGTCCCAGGATACCATTGAGATGACGGGGGTCGTGGGCTTGCCCAATGGTTGGAGTGCCACGTTCTCGCCGACGTCCATTCCGCTCCAGCCGCTGGAGTCGCGCGATGTCACCCTTACCGTGAATGCGCCAGCGACCGC
>JBFIJP010000438.1:0-3327 GCA_041600695.1 Thermoplasmatota archaeon
CATGTCCATGACTGCGGCGGCTTGGTAGGCAATCCGAAGCAGCGGGCCTAGCACCGGGACGTGCCAGGCGTCCGGGGGCCGACCGGCGGGATCGAGCATCGTCGCCGTCACCATGAAGAGGCTGGCCCATGCCCCGAAGAAGGCCAGTGCGGTCCATGTGATGGCACGGCCACGGCGGCCGCCCGCGAAGGCTCCCGCGATGCCGACCAGCAGACCCATGCCCAGGATGTCATGCGCTGCGGGCAGGCCGTTCAGGATGCCCGTGGCCACGAAGAACGGGAAGTCCGGCTGGCCCACAAACGCCGCGTGGATGAAGGTGGTTAGCGCGTTGGAACCCAGAATGACCGCCAGCAGCAGCCGCAATTGCCGGTTACCGGGGCCCAACTCGGCCAGGATCAGGGCGGCCGCCAGTTGGAAGCATGCATAGAGCAGCATGACGGCGATCGTATGGTCGGGCAACTCCACCCTGCTTCCACCCCTGGCCTGTACCGACTTGATCGCTCATAACTTCCTGGGCGGTGCATTGTTTGCCTAGCCAACCCGCTGGCAATCTGGCTGACTGGTGGACCCTGGTCGGCCGAAAGGCGTCCGCGGAGCCAGCAAGTCATCCAGCAGCCCGGCATCCCGCCAGTCGGCCGCCGCTTCGTCTGGTTCGGAGCGCACCCGCAGAATGTCGCCAGCGAGCTGCGTCTGGTCCCCGGTGTTGCCGGGTAAGGTCAGCATGGCCCCCGATCGGCCCACAACGACTGCCGCCGGCTGCACGCCTCCATGGCATCCCGCAACAGCGTGCCAGGCGCGCAGGTCTGCGTGCACATTCTTCAGCCACGCCGAGGCGCTGTCCTGGCTCAACCTGCCAGACACCGCGGCGGACAGCAGGGTCCGTTGTGCCGCTGGCCCGACCAGCATCGGGCCGCTTCGTGTGTGGACGAGTCGCCGCTGCGGGCCCGGCTGTGCGGCCCGGCGGCGGATGAAGGCGGCTATACGTTCGACCGCCTCACCGTCTACCTCCTGCACCGTCACGCGGCGCAGTCGGGTAAGGTCCCAGGCTGAGCAGATGGGGCGGAAACCATCCGTCATGGCGCGGCCCACCAGGAAGCGACCCACCAGCCTCGCGCCCCCCAGCCGGCTGTGATGCTTCCAATGAACGGCCCCGGCGAGGACCAACAGAAGCGTCATGCCCGCTGCTGCGGCGCGCCCCCCGGTCGACCCGGCTGTTCCCGTCAAGGCCAGCCACGCGCCGAGGGACGCGACGAGCGACCAGGCCGCCACGCGCCGCAGGCCTGGCCCCCCGAAAGCCACGACGAAAAAGGAGGCTGCCGCCGCCTCAATGGCCACGCCGATGGCGGTCACGGCGGCGGGGTCCGGCGGTTGAATCTCGCCATCCATGACAACCGTCAACTGGGAGAGCGCAAGGGCCGGAGCCATGAAACTCGCGGCAAGCACGATCGGGATGCTGGGCCCGGGCGCCGCTCGCAGCAGGCGGGCAAGAACCACGATGCCCAGGGCGCCAGCTGCAAGTCCGATTAGGGTCCGCCCTGCCGGGCCACCGACGCCGAGCCCCGCATCCGTGCGCAGCACCATGGACCAATAGGCCAGTGGCGCAAGCAGGCCGAGCGCCATCCACCGCGCCCACGGTTGACGACCCGCCAGCCAGGCGGCTACCACCGGGGACACCATGGTGGCTCCGGCAATCCATGCCGTGCGCAGAGGTGGATGCGCGGCGGTCGTGACAGCGATATGGGCCGCTATGGCGCCGAATGCGACGGCAAGTGCGAGCGCCTGCGACCGACGTGACACAATCAACCCGATCAGCAGCCAGGACGCCGCCCACGGTGCCGCCGTTGACCAGGGATCCATCACGCTGCCGGTAACCACCCACCCTCCGCCGGTGCGCACCGTCAGAACCAGGAGGAAGGCTGCCACGAGGGCCCGGGTTGCCGGATGGGCCCGTTCGCCCAGCAGGACGGCAGCCGTCACGGCGAATTGAAATCCAATGACAAGCAGAGGCCAGCCGGTCGTCCAGTCCATGGCCATCGTCACAATGGCATGGTGTCCCGAAATTTTTAACCAACAGCCCGCGGGGGCGGGTGCCAGAGGGGCCGGCTTGGAGGCCCGTCGAGGGGGGCCCGTTGCAGGGGGAGGGGGAGGAGAAGGTGAAACCGTTCGGCTCCGGCCGTCCGGGTTTCATGGTGCGCGCCGGATTCGGGCGTGGGGTGGCCCCCCTCAACCCGTCGGGGCATCATTGCCGAGTCGGATGTGGCGCCCCCGGATTTGCTGCGTGGGAGGCAGGCAGCATCATGTGGGATTCGAAAGTCAGCTCCGGGTCTGCCGTTAACAGGCCCGTGCTGGACGGCGGCAACCCCAACGGCGAAACCATCGCAGTTAGAGAAGAGCTCAGAGATATAAATGTGGGGCAACCACCGGGTTGTCTTGCCGTCCCTGTCGGGGTGCGTTACCCTGAAGGAATCCATGGACCACGCTCCATGGGGCTTCGGCGGGAGGCCCGGGCGCGGGGGTGCCACGGCTTGCACCCAACTCAATAATCAGGCTGGGGCCGCGTAGGGAGCGTCCGGACACTGCCGTACAGGAGCCGGTCCGCCGCTTCCCGCGCGCCGGGCGCGGCGACCAGTTGGCACGTCGCATCCTGGCCGAATTCCCCCACCGTACGAATCATCTCAGTCGGGCCACCCAACCCAATGCTCAGGGAAGGCAACAACGGCGCTGTGCCGGGGTAGGTCCACGTGACACACTCACCACTTGGAACATCAGGGATGCCGGCTGGCGCAGCCGGAATGGGGCCCGAAGCCAGGTGGACGAGGGTGTGGGTCATGACATTCAGCATGGTTTGCAGGCCGCCCACGAGGCTGCCTTCCAGGCACCGCGCCTCCAGCATGGCCAACGTGTCCAGTGGCGTATGAATCGGATAGGTGATCGCCGAAACCACCTGGTCGCCGGGCTCGCCGCCAACATGGTACGTGGGCGTTCCGCCCAGGTAGACGTTGGCGATGCCGTGGCGGCCGAAATTGATGTGGTCGCTGGTGCCGATGGGTCCGAGGCCCCCGACGGTGAGGAGATGAATGGTCTTCGTGCGGTCGATGACGGCCGATGGCACCGCCGCGTCCACCAAGGCATCTTCGACGGCATCCCGAAGCCACTCCTGTCGCGGGTCCGCCTGGTTAAGCAGGTTCTGGTCCTGGACCACCTTGACATGGAACGGGGTGCCGGGGTCACCGCATGGCCAGTTGAGCCCCGGCGGGTCGGTGTTCAGGTTGGCCACCAAATCGATGTCCTGCCGGGCCACGTAATCTTGCACAAATCGCGCAGAGC
>JBFIJP010000439.1:0-3316 GCA_041600695.1 Thermoplasmatota archaeon
GCTGACCATGTCGCCCACCGGGCCGGTGTTGTCCAGGATGAACGTGCGGCTCTCCTCAGTGACCAGGCCAACGTTGTCGACGGGTCGGTAGGTGAACGTGTGGGCGCCGTCCTCGCCCTCGATGGTTGCGCCGCCTGCGGCGGACTGCCACAGGCCGTCGTCGACCCGGTACTGGACAGCCGCAACGCCGGAGTGCGCGTCATCGCCGATGACGCTGATCACAGTGTTGCTGGTCACATATTGGCCATCAACGTAGGGGCCAGCGACGTTCGAGATGGCGGTCGTCGGCGGCGTGATGTCAATCTTGACCGTCGGGCTGGTCATCCATCCCGTGGTTCCCGAGTGGACATGGTTGTAGGAGCTGTCGTGCCAGTGCCAACTGACGCACCACCCGAACACTTTCCGGTGACAGTGGTTAGAGCCCTGGCTGTGCCAGTGGTCGACCGTGTAGTGGGCACGAACCTTCTCACTGTAAACGCCCGAGTCAAGCGTCGGATGGTGTTCCCAAGACGTCGTCGACATCGGCGCGGCCCAGCTTGGGTCAATCTCAAAGGAACTCACGCGGCAATGCCCAGTCTCGTAGAAACGTGGGTGATTGTGCTGAGTCCACTGACCAGCGGGGGCATGACCGCCGTCCGCGCCTACGGACAAGGAGCAAGTGTGTGCTGCGGCTACGTTGGGTGTTATGGCCAACAAGCCGAAGACCATGGCAGTCGCTACCGCGACCGCCGTTATGCGGTGTATTATCATAATCCAACCTTCCAACCTGGAAGCAGGCAATTGAAGCGGCGGGCTGAACGCCAACCACTCCATGCGCCGACCCCCATTGGTTAGCTTGGCACTACATTATAGTGCTAACGGCGGTGTGGGTTGAACGCCTCCCAGCTCCGCTTGCACCGGGTGCTGTGGATTCTTGTACGTCAAGAGGACCACGCCGCCCATCGCACTCGCCTACAGTAGGCGGCCACACCGACACGACCCTATTCGGCGCTGGACTTCGTGCCGGCCTCGTAAAGGTCGTGGCGCCGATCATACCGGCCTCCAACCGGCACGTTCGCACCTCGTAGAGGTCGTGGCGCCGATCATACTGCCCTCCGGGCAGCAGTCTGGGCACCAGACCCCTACTCGGTGCCGGACTTCGTGCGTACCTCGTAGAGGTCGTGGCGCCGATCCTGCAACTGCACCACGCTGCCACGGCGACGATGACGACGCAGGACCTCAAGGTCCACATCGCCAACAATCACCGTCTCCACGTTCGGCGTCGTTTCGGCGGCGATGCCGTCACGGGGGAAGCTGAAATCACTGGGCGTGAAGATGGCGGATTGAGCGTACTGCACATCCATGTTCTCCGTGTCCGGCAAGTTCCCCACGGTCCCGGCGGTCACCACGTAAATCTGGTTCTCAATGGCCCGCGCCTGGGCGCAGTATTTGACCCGCAGGTAGCCCTGGCGATCCTCCGTGCAAAACGGCACGAACAGGATGCGGGCACCGGCGTCGGTGGCAATGCGCGCCATCTCAGGGAACTCCACATCGTAACAGATGTTGATGGCCACCGGCCCCACATCCGTATCCAGGACGCGGATGTCATGGCCCGGCTCGATGCCCCACCAGCGCCTCTCGTTGGGCGTCACGTGAACCTTGTACTGGCGGTCGATGGTGCCGTCGCGACGGAACAGGAAGGCGACGTTGTAGAGACGTCCTTCCTCCTCTACCAGGTGGGTGCCGCCCACGATGTTGAGGTTGTAGCGCACCGCCAGGTCGGTGAAGTGCTCAATGTACTCGTCCGTGTACTCGGTCAGCGCCCGCACGCCCGTAGCAGGATCCTTGACCTGCATGGCGGACAACAACTGGGTGGTCAGGAGTTCAGGGAAAACCGCAAAATCGCTGCGGTAGTTGGCCGCGACATCCACGAAGTACTCCGTCTGCCGGGCAAAATCGTCGAAGTCCTTCACGTGCCGCATTTTGTACTGGATGACGCAGATGCGCACCGGCTGGGCGGTTTGCAGCCGACGGCCAGTCGCCGGCCGGTAGTCTAGATTGCTCCACTCCATCAACACGGCGTGGCCGGCCGAAGCAACGTCTTGGGGCAGATAGTCGGGAAGCACGCGCTTGGGAACGAACCCGTTGGCGATCTGGAAGTCCAGCACAGGATCGTGCAAGTCGCCGCGCAGGACCGCCTGCACGTACTCGCGGGCAGTGTACTCCTTGGCCTGCTCGGCATAACCAGGCATCCGCCCGGCGATGACGATCCCCTTCAGATTGTGCTGGAGCGCCAGATCCTTGCGGGCCGCGTACAGCCGCTGGCCGATGCGCATCCCCCGCATGTCCGGATGGACCATCACCTCGATACCGTACAGGTGGGTACCCTCAGGGTCGTGGTTGGCGATGGTTCCGTCGGCGGTGATCTCGTTGAAATCGTGCACGTCCTCGTACTCGGCCCAGTCGATGATCAGGCAAGATGCACTGCCCACGATGCGACCCTCGTACTCGACGCAGAACTGCCCCTCCGGGAAATGCCGGAGGTGCTGTGCGAGTTGATTGGGCTTCCAGGGACGCATGCCGGGAAAACAGATCTGCTGCAACTCGATGATCGCATCGAAATCCTCGGGCCTGATCGGCCGCATGGTCACCGGGGTCTCGAACTGGCTCAGGTCAAGTCCCGGTCCGGCGTCACGCGTCTCCTCTTCCATCTTGTCTCCCAGTCGATCATGGGGCATTAGAGCCTAACCCCTCCTAGCCCCGGGAAAAAGTGCCCGTAAGCACGGCGTCGGCCAACGAATGCCGCTCAAGCAGTGCACGCAGGTCCGCCACCGCCGCCCCGGCAGGCAGGTCGAGCGCGGCCCCCAGGGCGTAGGCATGGAACCGATATCGATGGGTGCCCGACGGTGGGCACGGGCCGCCGTAGTCGGTCCGATTCCACGAGTTCTGGCCCACCAGAGCACCGAGAGCCGCCACATCGGCCCCCTCATCCAGTTGAGCGCTGGCTGCCGGCAGGTTCCACCAGGTCCAATGGGTCCACGTGCCCTGCGGCGCATCCGGGTCGTCGAAAATCAACGCCAGCGCCCGCGTTTTCGGCGGCAAGCCCTCGAACGCCAGCGGCGGGGAGGTGTCCGCGCCGTCGCAGGTATAGCGGGCAGGGATCGGTCCGCCATCAGCGAAGGCGGGGGAGGTCAACTGAAACGGGGTCATGGGGTCACCGGGCTCGCGTCTTCAACCTGAGCATAGCTTTCGGCCAGATGCAGGGTCGTGAGGAAAACGGAGAGCCGCACCCGTCCATCAACCGCCGGCACGTTAAGGTTGGGCAGAGGGCCGCCTA
>JBFIJP010000440.1:0-3313 GCA_041600695.1 Thermoplasmatota archaeon
CTGCACAGGACCGGGTCGGGCAGCCAGAGGCTGCGCAGGGCCTCGACAAATCCTTTATAGTGCGAGGCCCGGGGGGACCCATGCGCCGTTTCATGACCATCGCGCTCGTCGTGGCAGCATCCCTTGCGGGCTGCCTCAGCGACGACGATTCTCCCACGGAAGACCAGAGTCTCTCCGTGGTTCCGCAACTCACGACCTACACCGATCGCCAAACCGCCACCCACCCAGCCTTTGGCTTCCCCACGTTCACCGACTACGGCGGACTGCAGGGCACCGGCGTACCTCACGCGTGGATGCCCCCAACGCCGGTTGAAGTCCCCGACGTCATCAGCGGCATCGAACACGTAGCGACCGCCGAGGGCGTCACCGCTGGGGCAGGCATCGCCGTGTTTGGACACTACGCCATCGTCAGCGGCAACGGCCCCGGCGCCATCGTCGATATCGCCGACCCCCTGAACCCCGTCAAGGTGGCCGACCTTGACATCAGCGTTCGCGACGCCGATATCATCGCCTACCCCGACGGCCGCCTCGTGGCCGTGATGGCCTCCAATGGCCCCATCCATGTCTTCGACATCACCAACCCGGCCAAGCCCATCCAACTGCCCGACCTCGAGGCCAGCAGCCACAACGCGGTGGTTGTGCCCGGTACACCTATCGTGTACAACGCCGGCAGCGCTGGCGGCGGTCTGACCACGCCCCAGGACGCTTACCTGGGCAACGGCCATGGCGTCACGGAGATCTTCGACCTGAGCGACCCGAACAATCCGGTCCGCCTGGATGACTTCGCCAACGGCTACGGCTGCCACGACATCACGACATTCATTGACCCGGTTGAGGAGAAGTACCGCGCCTACTGCGCCGGTATCGAGATGACCCAGATCTGGGACATCACCGACCCGACCGCCCCCGAAGTGATCGTCAACGTGCCCGTCCACCACGGACTGGCCGGCACCCCCAGCGCCTCGGTGTTCCTCGCCATGTTCAGCCACCTGGCTATGGTCAACTCGGATGCTTCCGTGCTCATCGTGGGCGACGAGACCTTCGGCGGCATCGGCCCCGGTTGCACGGGCACCGTCGACACCGGCGTGGCCTCCTCCAGCGGCCCGCTGGGCAACTTGTGGTTCTACGACATCAGCGACGAAACGAACCCCGTCCTGCAGGGCTGGATCAGCCCCAACCAGAGCTACCTGGTGGAAAACCCGCCCGAGGGTGACCCCGGCGTCGGCACGGCGTTCAACCTGTCCTGCACGGCCCACTTCGGCCGCCTGATTGAGGACCGTGACGTCCTGGCCGTTGGTTTCTACCGCGCCGGCGTGCTCCTCATCGACTTCAGCAACCCGATGGCGCCGGAGATCGTTGCGCAGTACAACGCTGGCGCGAACGTGTGGGATGTCTGGTTCTGGCAGGGCTACTTGTTCACGGGCGACCTGAACAAAGGCCTCGATATCCTGAAGCTGGTCTAGGGCAGCCGACCTCGCCCAAGGCGTTGGCTCCGGCTACGCCCTGTAGCGAGTTTGCGCCCCTTGCGCCCCCGCGGCGCGACCGCATGGCCCGCGACTTGGTCGTGGGCCATGCGCCATCCTTCTCCATCATCCACCCCCATAGCCGACAGCCAAGTGGCGTCACCGACTGGCGTGCCGGGCTGCCGCGCCTCCACGACCCGCCATTTGGAGTGCGCCCCGGAAGCCGCCCACCAGCGTTCAGGCACGGCCGCGAGCGCCAGGCAGGCACTGGGCGACCCACAAGCGTGAAGTTCTGGTGATGCTGTCGAAACCGCAATGCGTCGGTTCCTGTATGCGGTAGTGCTGAGCGTCATGTTGGCGGGCTGCTCCGACAGCGGCGGCGAAGCGCTCGATGGCGCCGAGGAAGGCTTCGACGATATCGATCTCAAAGTGAGCGATACCACGGGTGCCGTGATCGGGGTCGTCGTCGACGACGCGATTCGGCCACTGCCGGGAGCCAAGGTGAAGCTCCTCCTGGCGGACGAGGCCCAGCAAACCGAAACAGACGACAAGGGCCGCTTCAGTTTCTCCAGCGTGCCCCCGGGTTCATACTTCATCGAGGTCAGTCGACTGGCCTACAAGAGCGCCCAGATCACCGTTGAGGTCAAGGCCGGCGATGACAAGCCCGACTTGGTGAAGGTTCTCCTGGAGCGACTGTTCAGTCAGGAACCCTTCACGCAGCTGGAGAAGTTCACTGGGTTCCTGGTCTGCGGTTTCTCGGCGGGAGTCAGTTCCACGTGCGCCAACGACTACACCCGGATCGTGCCCCAGTGCAACGGCGGCTGCGCTCCCCAGGCCGCTGGCCTGGCGGGGGACAAGCGCGAATACGTTACCGGCGTGGGCAACGGGTGGAAGACCCTCATCTTCGAAATGTCCTGGGACGCGTCGGCGTCTGGCACGTCCGAACGCATGGGCGTGGTGGTCAGCTTCACGGAACGACCCGGGGCCAGCCACTGGTACGCCTCTGCCGGCAGCGACTATCCGTTGCGCCTGCAAATCGACGAGGGGGTTCCCCATCCAAGCGGCGCGGGCGGCGACCCCACCATGATCCTGGAGGAAGGCCAGGACAACCTGTTCGTCTTCATGAACGTGGCCAGCGGCGTCTCCCTCAACCAGGAATTCGAGGTCATCCAGACCGCGTTCTACCACGTGCCGGCGCCCGAAGATTGGTCCTTCATCGCTGGCGACGAACCGCCTTTCTAGGCCTAGTGGCGACCCAGGGGCGACAGGTGCGTCGGCAAGCATGAAGTAGCGGTTGTGGTGTGGGCACTCAATGCGTTGCTTGACTGTGTTGACCGTGCTCTGCGTACTGGCCGCCGGGTGCTCTGACGCAGGCACCCCTGTGACCGACGAGGGCGACGAGGCGTTTGCCGACATCGAGGTCGGCGTGAGTGCAACCACCGGCGCCATCCTAGGCGTGGTGGTGGACGGTGCCGTGCGGCCCGTCGCGGGCGCCACGGTGGCCATTGTCGGGCAGGACCGCGAGGAGACCACAGACGAGAAGGGCCGCTTCGCCTTCGGGGATGTGCCCGCCGGACCCCACTTCCTGAAGGTGACCAAGCCCGGCCACAGGGATGCGCAGCTGGGAGTCGATGTGGTGGCGGGCCAGGAGCGGCCCGCATTACTCCGGATTCTCCTGGAGCGGTTGTTCAGCCAGGACCCCTACATGCAGACCATCAAGCACCAGGGCTTCATGCAGTGCAGCCAGGCCGGCATTGTGTACGGGTCGGCGCCCTGTATCACCGACTTCACGTCGTTGGCGCTGAGTCCTGGCGCGGCACCTCAACTGCGTGAGGTTCTGACCGAGGAGC
>JBFIJP010000441.1:0-3286 GCA_041600695.1 Thermoplasmatota archaeon
ACGCACGTTCTGCGCGACGCCGCCTTCATCATCCACCCAGGCGACAAGATTGCACTGGTGGGGCCCAACGGCAGCGGCAAGACCACGCTGTTTCGAATCCTGGCTGGCCAACTGAAGCCGGAACTGGGCAGCATCGAGTTCAAGCCGGACCTTCGGGTGGCCTACCTGCCCCAGGTTCCGGATATCCCTGGCGACCGCCTCGTCGGGGACTTGTTGGCCGAACCGACGGCGACCGCGCGGCGCTTGCAGGGCGAGATCGACAAGCTGGAGGCCTGGATGGCCGACCCCGCCGCGTGGGAGCAGCCGGACGCCAACGACAAGATGCAGCGGTACTCGGAGTTGCAGACGCGTGTGGCACAGGAGACCGCCAAGGGTCGGGCCACCAGCAGTCCGCTGCTCAACGACTTGGGCCTGCCCGAGGAGATTCTTGAAGCCAACTTTGGCTCCCTGTCTGGGGGCGAACGCTCCAAGGTGTTGCTTTGCAAGGCACTGTCGGCGGCCAAGGAAACCGACCTCCTGATGCTCGACGAGCCCACCAACCACATGGATATCCCCACGGTGGAATTCATCGAGGAGTACCTCATGGGCCTCGACGGCTCCGTCATCGTGTCGGCGCACGACAAGTACCTGCTCGACAACGTCGCCGACCGCGTCTTCGAGGTGGACCACAAGCGCGTGGCTTCCTACACGGGCAACTATTCCAGCTACCAGGGCCAGCGCGCGGCGCTGCGGGCAGCACTGGACGCCAAGAAGCGTCGGCAATTCCACGAGGTCAAGCGTCAACTCGCGATCATCGAGGAGCTCAAGGCGCGCAACCGGTTCGATTCCCAGGTCAAGAGCCGCAAGACGCGGATGAAGCTAATTGACGAGGTCAAACAGGAGGCCCCCACCAAGCACAAGGGCTTCCGGCTGCTTTTCGAAACCGACCGGCTGCCCCGCGAAGTGATGACCTTGGAGAACGTCAGCAAGCGCTTCGGCGACCGCACGTTGTTCTCGGGTGTTGGCTTCGAGGTGGAGGGGGGCGACAAGATTGGCCTCATTGGCCCCAACGGCTGCGGCAAGTCCACGCTCCTCAAGATTCTCACCCAGCGCCTTGCCCCCGACGAAGGGGAGTTGAAGCTGGGCAAGAACATCCAGATCGGCTACTTCGACCAGCACCACGAGACCCTCGACCCCGAGCGTCAGTTGATCGAAGAGATTCGGTCGCTGCGCGATCCGCCGCCGCCGGACGAATGGACCCGGGGCCTGCTGGGCCGCTTCCAGTTCACCGGGGACGACGCCTTCAAGCGGGTCAAGGACCTCAGCGGCGGCGAGCGGGCCCGCCTGGCACTGGCGAAGTTCATCGCGGACAAGCACAACCTGCTGATCCTCGACGAACCCACCAACCACCTGGACATCCTGAGCCAGGAGATCGTCGCCGGCGCGCTGCGCGAGTACGAGGGCACGGTCATCGTCGTCTCCCACAACCGGTCGTTCCTGGACCAGATCTGCAACCGCATCGCCGTGATCGCCCACCGCCGCGTCGGCGTGTTTGCGGGCAACTTCAGTACCGCCTGGACGAGCAAGCAACTCGCGGATTTCACCAAGACCGGCGTCAAGGGCCGCTACAAGGTCCGCAAGGCGTTCAAGGACTGGGAGAAGGATGAGAAGTACCACGCCGGGGACATCATCGAAATGACTGGCCTGGAGACTCAGGGTTTCAAGCGGTTACTGCGCTGGGCCGAGGCCGAGGGGCGGGTCGAACTGGAGATGCCGTAGCAGGCCTAAGGCATCTCGCGGAGTGCCTTCGCCTCAATGGTGTAGGTGCCGCTGTACACCTTGGTCGGCGTCGGCATGTCCATGTACAATCTGAATTCCCACAGGCTCTGCATTGCGTAGGGGCTGTCGCCTGTCTTGTAATCCACCGGCAGAACCCAGCGAACCTGGTTGGGCGCCGTCAAGTCCACGCCAAGGCGCTCCGCCGGCTCCGCGTCCCAGGCGTCTGCGCCGTGGTAAGCCAGGTTGAGGCCGGTGGGCATGCCAGCCAGGTAGGTCAGCACCACCTCGACGGCGGCCGCGTTGTAGGGGACGAGGGCGCCGTCGTCGGGAACGTAATATCCTGGGCAGCCGCCGTAGCACATGATTGACGTATCCGTACGCACCGCCGCCCCCACGATGCCCGTGCCGGAAAACAGGGGCAATTCCGACTGGCCGTTCCACAGATCCGGGTGGGGCGGGAATGCCGGGATTTCCAGGCCGCGCAGAGCGGTCGCCTGGATTCGGATGGTGCCCTTGAATTCCATTTCATCCTCCTTGGCTGGCAGGAAGAGGCCGAAGCGCCACAGGCTGAGGCTCTGGTGTGGCGGGTCGTTGGCGTCGTTGGTGCTGTTGATGGTTACGGTCTGGCCGCTTGCGATGGGTCCAAACGAAACGGGCTCCGCGTCCAGGGCGGTCTTCACCAGCAATTCTGGCTGGTCGAACCCGCGGGCGATCTCCGTGTCCCAGGTCATGGTGACGTTGACGGAGGCGGTGCCCTGCGGGATCACGGAGCCGGCGGGGAGTCGGAAACGCATCAGTTCCATGCCGTTGGAACAGCCCCCACAGAGGCTGTGCGGTGACACCTCGTCACGCAATACATTCAGGGAATCGGCCCCGCCCCAGTAATCGTGCACATGCCAGCCGCTGCCGTCGGTCTGGTTCTCCAGATAGGAGTAATCCGACGGGTCCGTGATGGTTTTCGGCGCCGGGTCGTTGGTGGCTAGCGGCTCGGAGGCATCGGTGCAACCAGAGAGAAGCGGGGCGAGCAGCAGGATGGCGGCAGCTCCGGCCCAGTGGGGCCTCTTGCTGCGCCGGGGCATGCGTGGCTGCGAGGCGATGGGATTCATGACTGTTCGAGTGAATTCTTTGTAGATAGTCAGATCGGTGGCCTTGTCCAAGACCCGGGGGCCCCCGCCGTCGCGCTGCGCCGAAGCCCGGTTCCCGCGCCGCGCCCTACGTCTGCCGCTTCGATGGCGGCGGCTGCCGGTGCGCACCCCCGTTTTCTGTCAGGTTCAGGCTTAGGCGGGTCATCTACCGCCCGGGGGTGGCCGATCAAGTTCTTCAAATACGCCCGCCCAGTCGCGGACTTCGATCGGCCCACGGCAGGGCCGTTCATCTGGTGCAGGCCTTGACGGCGCCGGTGCGCCAGACATCCGTGCAGCCCCGTAGTGTAGTGGTCAATCATCTGGGCCTTTGGAGCCCGGGACTTCGGTTCGAATCCGGGCGGGGCTACTTTTTGCCGAGTGGAGCGAGGCTCGGGGTTCAAGGG
>JBFIJP010000442.1:0-3278 GCA_041600695.1 Thermoplasmatota archaeon
CGATGCGGCGGTTGGCATGCTCCGCGGCTGCATTCATGACCGTGGTCTTGCCCACGCCAGGAATGCCCGTGACGATAATGGCGCCCATACTGATGCGCGGACGAACCCGACCTCAATAAAGGGTTCACGGTGCGCAGTGGCTCCGCCCGGTCGCCGGAGGAGGCAAAACCGCACCCACCCATGGGGCGCCGAGGTCGGCACGTTCGGGAATAGCGGTCAAAAGGCACAAGTACGCGCGGCCGGGTCGGCCGCCAGCCGTCCAGGCGTTTTTGGTGGAAGTCGTGATCGAAGAGGTGCGTCCAGGCATCGTGGTAGTGGGCACAGCCCACATTTCTGCCACGAGTGTGGCAGAGGTTGAGGAGACCATTCGGGCGCGCCGGCCACAGACCGTGCTCGTCGAACTGGATAGCAAGCGGTTCGAGGCGCTCCGGGACCCCGACGCCTGGCAAAACACGGACATCATCCAGGTTCTGCGGGAGAAAAAGCAGCATTTGTTCCTGCTCCAACTGTACCTAGCATCCATGCAGGCGCGCATGGGCCGGGAGACCGGGGTTGCCCCGGGCAGCGAAATGATCCGGGCCATCCAGGTGGCCGAGGAGATCGGCGCCGAAGTGGTCCTCATCGACCGCGATGTGGCCGTAACCCTGCGCCGCGGATTTTCCACCATGGGCCTGTGGCAAAAGCTGCGACTCTTCTGGAACGTCTGGGTGGACCTGCTTACCCCCGGCACCGAGGACAACGAGGAGTTCGACGTCGACACGCTGCTGGAGACCGACGCCATCACACAGATGACCGAGGAGTTCGCCCGTTTTGCTCCAAGCGTCAAGAAATCCCTCATCGACGAGCGCGACGCCTACATGGCAAGCCACATCGATGAAATCGAACGGTCGGGGCGCACTGCTGTGGCCGTGGTGGGTGCGGGCCACACGCCCGGAATCCGGCGGCACCTCGCCGAGCCCGCTGGCATGCCGGCGCGCGCCGAGCTGGACGAGATACACAAGCCACGCTTCAGCCTGGGGCGCTTCCTCGGATTTGCCATCCCCCTCGCCATCCTGGGTGCCTTCATCTACCTGGGATACCGGGGCTATCAGGAAGGGACGTATTCCCTTTTCTTCAGCGCCATCCTGCAATGGGTCCTGATCAACGGCACGCTCAGCGCCATCGGCGCCGCGCTGGCTGGAGGCCACATTGTTACCATCATGGTCGCCTTCGTAGCGGCGCCCATTACCAGCCTCAACCCGATGCTGGCGGCGGGCTGGTTCGCCGGCTTCGCCGAAGCCAAGGTTCGCACGCCCCGCGTGTCGGACTTCGAGGCCATCAAGCAAATCGAGACGTTCCGCGACTTCTGGCGCAACGGCGTCGTTCGGGTGCTGCTCGTGACCGCCCTGGCCAACCTCGGCAGCGTCGCAGGCACGTACATTGCAGGTTGGCGTATCGTCGAGAGCCTCTTCGGAGGATCGTAATGGCGGTCGGCCCCGCCAATTACAACCCGTGGCTCCAGCAAGACGATGCCCCGCTGGGCGGCCGCCCGCGCATCGCCTACAGCCCCACTGAAATCCTCCACCTCGGCGCAGCCGTTGGAATTCTCTCCCTTGCCCTCTGGTTCGTTTTGGGCAGCGGCAACTTTGCCGCCGTCCGGGAGGCGGGGCTCTCGCAAGGGGCCATCGGCCTGACCAGTTTCCTGGCCGTGGCCAGCGGCTTCGTCCTGCACGAATTGGCCCACAAGATCGCCGCGCAGCGGTACGGCCACTGGGCCGAGTTTCGAGCCCAATTCGGCGGCCTGGGAATCAGTCTGCTGGTGGCGGCCTTCTTCAAGCTGCTCTTCGCGGCCCCGGGGGCGGTGGTCATCTACGGCCGCGTCACGCCCCGCGAGAACGGCATCATTAGCATCGTCGGACCCGGCGTCAACCTCATCATCGCGGCGGCCGCAGGTACCGTCAGCCTCCTGACGCAGGGAACCAACCCGGCTCCCCTGCCCACCACGTTCTATGTGATCGCGTTTGTCAACGCCCTGCTGGCCGTCTTCAACCTCGTGCCCCTCGGCCCGCTTGACGGCCGCAAGGTCCTGGCCTGGAACAAGGGCGCGTACGCCGGAGCCTTGGGGACCGCCATCGCGATGTTCATTTTCGTCATCGTCCAACTGGGTTAGCGGCCTCAGCCGCCAAAGCCCCAGGCGGAAACGTCCACGCCCCAGTCCCGCTGCAACCGGCGCATCGAGGCCTCCAGATCCTGCCTGACGTGCTCCTCCCACTTCGGCCCCAGGGCGAGCACATGCTCAGTGAAGATCAGGCGGGCGGGTAGTCGGGTGCGTCGAGCCCGCTGGGTGGTCCACCTCAGGGCGCGGCGCGGCGTGTAGCCCGGGGTGGCGCGCCAAAGGGTCCGCATCCATGGCCGCGTGCGCAGGTACTGCTGCGGGCTCTTGTTGGTCCGCTCTGCCGCCGGGAACTGAAAACCATCGTCAATGCCAAGGAATTGGCAGGCCGCAGCCAGGGTGACCTCAGGCCGCGCTGCTAGTTCATCGAGGGTCAGGACGTGGATGTCCCGCCGGTCGAAGTGTGCCGTGTACGCCTCCAGGTGCGCTGCGTAATCCGACGCCTGCACGTATCCGGGGCCATCCGGCCCCCGTCCGTCGCCGCCCCATGGCGTGGCCGCGTCGTGCAGGATATGGGAACGTGCACGGGCAATGGGATCACGCAGGACGTACAGGATCTTCACGCGGCCCCCCAGTTCCCGCATGCGGCCTGGCACATCCGGGTAGCGGAACGTGTTGGAGTAGGCAGCGGAGCCGTCCAGCGCATACGCGTGCCGGGCCCCATCGAAGGAAAAACACGATTCGTACCAGCGGCGCCCCTTGCGCCAGGCAGCCGGCATGGCCAGGTACTGCGGCTCCTTGGGTCGGCTGGCAGCGATCTCAGGGTGATTGGCGAGTTGTCTGTGTAGCGTGGTCGAGCCGCACTTCATGCCGCCAATGAGCATCGCCCATCTGCAAATACCGCCCACGTGCCATCGTTGGTCGGCGCAGGCGTAAACTCGCCCGACGACGGCCAATTGACCGGCTGAAGCTGGTGGCCAACGCCCTACAATGGACGTCTCCCTTGACCGTGGCCTCGCTGCGCTCGGCGAGTTGAACGAAAATAGCCCCGTGCGGTGCCCTGAACGAGGGGCTCCGCCCCGCGAGGCACTGCGTGCCTCCCGGTCCGCTCGGCGAGTTGAACGAAAATAGCCCCGTGCGGTGCCCTGAACGAGGGGCTCCGCCCCGCGAGGCACTGCGTGCCTCC
>JBFIJP010000443.1:0-3274 GCA_041600695.1 Thermoplasmatota archaeon
CGCAGGCCCTTGTTCTCAAAGCAACCCCCGGAAACCCCCGTGCCGCGCACCGAGAAAGCCGCCACCGCGTAGCCGTTCTCCACGAGCAAGTCGATCGGGCCGGCGCCCCACGTGCCGCGATTGGGAGCCTCATTGAGATCCAGTCCATTGTACGGCGAACTCAACACCACCGTCGGTGCTTGCAACCCCTCCGGCAGATCGGGAAGGAAAACCCAGCCGCCCAGCTCCACGCCATCATGGCTGGGCAGGCGCACATGAAGCGGCATATCCGGAAGAAGCTCGAACGGGCCCGTCAGATCCACGGGCCACTCGGACCCATCGGCGGCCGGCCAAGGGTGTGTGCCGGCGGGGAAGGCGAGTCCCTCGGGAGCCGGATCGGCGGAAAAACATCCGGCCAGGGCCGCTATCAGTAGAACGGGAACCGCCCAGCGCATGGCCGGCCAGCGGGGCCCGCGTGCTTGAAGGTTGCCGCGGCCACACGCATCGGAGCCGCAGCCGAGGCTGCCGCTGGGCGGAAAAATCAAACCAAAAGGAGAGGGAAAGGGAAAAGGGATTAGTTCGTCGAAGCGACCTCGACTGCTACCCAACAAAGACCTCGCAGGCGAGGCCTTTGCTGCGCTCGCACGGCACTGCAAGCAGTGCCGCGGTCGCAGCTCCAAAACTCGAAGCTTGCGCTTCGAGCTTAGGACCTGAGCATAATCTCAATGTTGACGCCGTCGGGCACCTGAATGCGCATCAATTGGCGCAATGCCCGGTCGTCAGCATCGAGATCGATGAGGCGCTTGTGTACGCGCATCTGCCAGCGGTCCCACGTTTCCGAACCCTCTCCATCCGGCGCTTTGCGCACCGGAACGGTGAGCTTCTTCGTCGGCAGAGGGATCGGACCCGCCATGTTGACGCCGGTGCGCTCGGAGATCTGACGGATCTGCGAACAAACGGAGTCAACCTGCTTGGGGTTGGTGCCGGTGAGGCTAATGCGGGCCTTTGCTGTCGCCATAGTGAATCCTCCGGAAAAAGCTCCGGAAGCTTCGGGGCCTAGCGGGCCTCGACGTCGATGCAGACACCCACGGCCACGGTCTGACCCATGTCGCGGATGGCGAAGCGTCCCAGTTGCGGGAAGTCAACAGCCTTCTCGATGACCATCGGGCGGGTGGGGCGGATCGTCACAACACCCTGGTCGCCGGTCTTCATGAAGGTAGGCTCGGCTTCCTTGCCAGCGCGAACGACCTTCTTGATTTCCTCGAAGGTGCAGGCGGTCTGGGCCGTGTAGGCGTGGAACACAGGCGTGTAACCAGCCGTGATGACGCTGGGGTGGTTCAGAACAATGACCTGCGCCAGGAAGGTGCGGGCCACGGTCGCCGGGTTGTCGGTGGGGGCACCGACGTCGCCGCGGCGAATGTCGTTCTTGGCCAGGCCACGGCAGTTGAAGCCCACGTTGTCGCCAGGCACGGCCTGGGCGAGCTGCTCGTGGTGCATCTCGATCGACTTGACTTCAGCCGTCTTGTTGGACGGGTTGAAGTGGATCGCCTGGCCGGGCTTCAGGACACCGCACTCGACCTTGCCGACGGGCACAGTGCCGATGCCGGTGATCGTGTAAACGTCCTGGATGGGGATGCGCAGGGGCTTGTCCGTCGGCTTGTTGGGCATGACGAAGTTGTCGATGGCAGCCAGCAGGGTGGGACCGTTGTACCAGCCCAGCTCGTCAGCCTTGACCTTGATGTTCTTGCCCTCGAAAGCGGAGACGGGCACGAACTGGACCTTGTCCTCCTTGAAGCCAATGAGCTTGGTCAACTTCTTGACGCCCTCACAGGCCTCCTTGAACTTGTCCTCGGAGTAGTTCACGGCGTCCATCTTGTTGACGGCGACCACGAGCTGGTCAATGCCCAGCGTCTTGGCCAGGAACACGTGCTCCTTCGTCTGGGCCTGGGGGCCCTCGATGGCGCTGCACGTCAGGATGGCAGCGTCGGCCTGGGAGGCACCGGTGATCATGTTCTTGACGAAGTCCCGGTGGCCGGGGGCGTCGATGATCGTGAAGTAGTACTTGTCGGTGTCAAACTTCTTGTGAGCGACGTCGATGGTTACACCACGCTCGCGCTCTTCCTTCAGGCCATCCATGACCCAAGCGAGGAAGAACGAACCCTTGCCCTTCTCGGCGGCTTCCTTCTTGAAAGCCTCGATCTGGTGGGCGGGGAACTGACCGGTGTCGAGCATCAGACGGCCGACAAGAGTGGACTTGCCGTGGTCCACGTGGCCGATGACCACGAGGTTCATGTGGGGCTTCTCTGCCATTGGGATCACCTTTGAGGTAACCGCGCGCGGACCCCGCAGCCTTCGGAAAGGAGTGGCCCGGGGCCAGCGTCCCTGCCGAAGAAGCCAGAGGCTCCCGCGGGGCACTGCTTTCCTGGAAGGCTCCAGGGGAAACGGTGCTGCGGATAGGCCGGCGAGAGAGGGGGGGTATATGAGGCGTTTGGTGGCGGTGGGCGGGGGGCTCGCACGCCGAGGCGTCCCTGGCGCCGCCGCCTAGCCGCGCCGGCCGTCCAAACTGGCGAACGTGTCAGTCCATGAAACATCCAATCGGTAGTCTTGCGGGGGCGAAACCCAGAGGTCAGGACCTGCCGGGGCCGCCTCAATGTGGAGGTGGCCGCCCCAGTGGGTTTCGGGGAACCAATCACGCTCAATGACAATAGGGCTCGTCCCCGTCTCCCGGAAATAGGATCGGGGCCCGCAGGTGGTGGAGGCGTCAGTGGTGCAGACGACGTAGACGCGCATCTGGTCGCTGGCGGGCGTGGTCGCCGCCCAGGAAATCGTAGCGGAGAAATTGGTCATTTTACCCTGGAATCCCCCATCAAAATGGACTCCGGCGCAGCAGCTATTGCACGACGGGTCCACCGCTACGAGGCAGGGCACTGAGGTCCCGTTGAAGCGCGCCTCGAAGCGTTCGGATTGGATTAGCGCCGTGGCTTCGAGTATGCGCTCCACCGCGATGGTCCCGTGGATCCTGTAATAAATGTGGTCAATCACCGTTCGCGATCCGTGGAATGTGACGTGGTTGGCTAGGGTCTCTCCGGGGCCAAGGGTGAGGCCCGTCAGGTTCAGGGCCAACTTGGGCCATCCTGTCGCTGAGGCTAGGAGGTCGCCCACGACGATCTCGCCCAACCGATCGCGGGTGGCCGCGTGTAACTGCCATGTCAACTCGCCGTCTTCGAGACCCGTTACAGTCTCACTGGCGTCCATTGTCAGATACGCGGCGCGCAAAGCATCATCGTACGGCAAG
>JBFIJP010000444.1:0-3258 GCA_041600695.1 Thermoplasmatota archaeon
ACATGGCCAACTCCAGACTCGGCACCACCGACGAACTGTGGACGGCGACGATTTGGGCACCCCACAGGAGCGCGGCGGCTCCAAACAGTGCCTGCGCCCGTCGGCGAGGCCTGGTGAGCAGCAGCAGGGTCCCCATCGCGATCAGGGGAACGCCGCTGAGCAGTTGAGGCAGCGTCTCCAGGAGGAGGGATGGGGTCGTCATACTGCTCCGCGTGCATCACGCGGCGCGTGACCGTCGCCGGTGTAGGCAGCCAACTCGTAGTTGTACACGATGGGCGCGGGCAGCGGCAATCCGTCCCCGCCGCCGCTTATCAGGCCAACCAGGTAGCCATACGGGTCGTCGAGCGCTTTATTGAGTTTCGCCTGTTCCTTTCCTGCGGCCTCGAAGAAATTGGGTCCAAGGACCCCTGGCTCGCACTCCAGGTCGTGGGCTGGATCGCCGATTTGGTTGTCCGAGGACCGCCGCACCGATTGAAACAAGCCCCGCGCGCCGGGTACTTTTTGGAAGGTACAGTCTGCTGCTTCCCCGCCGACGGTTTCGGTGGCGTAGCACCCGAATCCGCAGTCGTAGCGCATGGGGGCACTGAGCGCGATGCCAGGCGAGTTGGGCCCCAGGAGCCGGACCATCACGATCTGGTCTGCGCCGCCGGAGACGGTTGCCTCAACCCGTCCGAAGCCGGCCGGGCGTCCGACGGCTGTCAGCGAGCCACAGGCGTCGAATACCAGGAGTTGCACTCGGAAGGCAGATTTGTGCAGCCATTCGACAGATTGGTTCCACTCATGAATCGCCGCGCCGTAGAATTGATTGGCGCCCACGAACAGCCCCGTACGCAGTTCGATGGTGACGTTGTGCCCCGGCTGTGGGCCCACGAGGTCGTAGTAGTCCCGCGGGTCCTCTCCCGGCACCAGGGTCCCAAACACGGAAGGCTTGTTGACGATGAAGGCGAAGTTTGAACGGTCCGGGCCGCAGGCGTCGGGGGCGTCCCCTGCTGGTCGTCCGTCCGCCAGGAACATGCCGCGGCCGTCGTTTTGGAGCCGGCAATTCGCGGCGGCCTCCTCGGCTGCAAGATCGGCCAGTTCCTCCGCTCCGGCAAATACCGCTTCAGCCGCCTGCGCGGCGCGGTCGCGCACCGGCTCGCTCTCACGGCCGACGAACTGCTCACAGCGATGCTGAGCGAAGCTGGCCGGCATTGAGGGGGTCAGGAGCAGCGCCGCCAGCAGCGAGATCAGGAGAACCCGGGCCCCCATCAGGGATGTCGCCTTCGAGGCCATAACCCTACAAGATACCGGTATTATAGAAATGAATCTCAGGACCGTGCCTGCGCCCGCAGTCAAGTTACCGACATTGGAACCAAATGGTTACTCCCCGACGGGTGTGGACCGGCGGCGCGTACGTTCAAGAGGGTTCCAGATCATCTACGCCTGGTGCGTGTCGTTGGGACTCTGATCGTATTCGCGCTGGGCGCCGCCCTCGGCTGGATCGCGATCACCCTGGCGCCGGAGGCCGCGGTGGGAGAGCCCTTGGAAGGCGAGTCCACCCAGAGCATCACCAAGTTGGGCTTCCACGAGCCGCGCACGGCGCTGTCAGGCGAGGTCGGGGAGCCCCAGGTTCTCGTCACGCCGGATGGAACCATCCACGTGATGGCCCTGGGTCGCGCGGCGAGCGCTGGGGCCGACGGCAGGACCAGCCAGGCCCACCTGCGTTCTCTGGCTCCCGGACAGGAGACCTGGGCCGATGATTCGTACGTGGTCGCTGGCTACTCCGTAAGGGATGTGCACCTCGCCATCGATTCGGTGGGGAAACGGTTCGCACTCAACCTGCTTGACAACAATGGCGTCCTGGAGCTTGGCATGATGACCTGGGGCTCCGGCAGCCCCGGTTGGAATAGATCGCCTGAGCCTGCCGACGATAACACCCACGGTTCGCCGGACCGGCCATGGATCAGTGTCGCAGGAGACAGGCTGGCCGCGGCGTGGCGTGTCGGTCCCAGCGGCGATGAATTGGACAATGGCCTGGCGGTGCGCACGCTTCTTGGAAACGGATCGACTGCCACCGCCCAACAGGTCATCACGCGAGGCGTCGCGTGGCTGGGCCCGATCGTGCAGTCGGGAAACGGGACGTGCCTGTACGTGCCTTACACGCGAGACCTGGAACCCGCCGCGTCGCCGCCGGACGCGTCCCGGGCCGAAATCGTGCTGGCCCGTAACCTCAATGCCGGCGGCGGGGCCTGGGAGCTGGTACCAACCAACCGGTCCGTTTCGCGCACGCCGGGGCTACAGTTCTCGGGCACGCTCATGGCGCCCATGCTGAGCGTGACGGACACGGGGCGACTCGTCCTCGCCTGGAGCGAGGAGGCCCCCGCAGAGGCGCGTGCGGCAGGCATCGCCGCCACGGTGCGGTTGACGACGAGCACCGACGGAGGAAACTCGTGGGCCCCGACGGTGAACGTCAGCCATGGCGCCACGGCCGTCCTGCCCGCCATGGTGGCAGGGTCGGGAGACCGGGTTGCCGTGGCCTACTACCGCGCCGCCGAGGGCACGGAGGGCCAACCGCATCAGAGCATGCCGACGGTCTGGGATGTGGAAGCGGTCATCCTGGACGCCTCGCAGCCGGCAGAGCCCCTCGGTCGGGCAACCGTCGAGGAAGGCGTCCACCGGGGTGGGATTTGCACCCATGGCCGCATGTGTCCGTGGAGCCTCTTGGGCGGCGGCACGGTGGACACGGTGCGCCAGGCGGCGGCCATCGTGTTGCAGGAGAACGCCTACCTGCTTGGCGTGGACTCCCGCCAGTTGCTGGACTACATGGGGCTAGACGTGAACCCCGCCGGGGAGCTGGTTGCCGCCTACGTCAACACTGTCGGGGACGACACCGTGGTGAAGGTCGCTACGCAAAGCGGAGGGCCGCTGGTGGGTCCGAAGGCCTCGCCGCCGTGCGTCAAGCCGGCGTGACGACCGACGCGTGGAACCTATGTGGCAAGGCTCCGCAGCAGGGCAATCTCATGCGCCCACCCCATGACGTCGTCGTTTTCGATGGGCGTCTCCAGGTAGCCGGGGATGTCTTCGAAGCGTGCGTCGGTGACAAGGTTCCGGAAGAAGTCCTCCCCCAGGTGGCCGCTGCCGATGTTGTCATGCCGATCGACGCGGGCGCCGCAGGGCTGCTTGGAGTCGTTCAGGTGGAACGCCACCAGCCAGCGCAGCCCGATGTGGTCGTCGAAGGCGTCCCAGACGCCGTCGTAGTCAGCCAGCCAGTCGTGGCCA
>JBFIJP010000445.1:0-3250 GCA_041600695.1 Thermoplasmatota archaeon
CCACGGACCTTGGAACGTAGGCGGCAAGATATCGCTTGGCACTCGGAGATGCTGGCAGGCGCGCGGCCCAACAACTCACTCAACCCGGTCGCGCGCCTCCGCGCGCTCCGGCGCGCGACGGGTTAGTTCGAGGCCGTTAGGTCGCCTGTCTTGATCTGCTTGACGATCCATCGAACTGTGCCCGCGAGGCCAAGAAGAAGGAAATCGCAAGTCCGAGCGCCGCAGCGTCAATATCGCCCGTGAGACCACCATATGCCAGCCAAATCGTCACTATTCGTGCATCCACGGGGCACACATTGCCTTCGCCTACAAAGCCCGCACCGCCGTGATTTTCCGAAGGTGCCTTCCTGAAATCGTGCCAACAGGCTATCTAAGTCTACCGTATACGCTGTGTGTGGACCCGCTGCTTTGGTGCTCAAATCCGAGCTGCCACCGTTCAAAGATGAAAAAGCATGGATACACGGCTGGCACTCGTAGGCAAAGGTATCGGTGTACTTCATGCGGCCAGACCCGTACTATGCCAACCCTGTTTCAGGGGCCCGAAGATCGACGCGGTGTATTCCCGGATGGGGGGCACTTCGAGCCGGAGCGAAATGCCTGGGTTCTGGTTTTGGCGGCCCAAGGACTTTCCTTGTCTGAGATTGCGATACTAACGGGTGTTGGAAAACAGTGGGCAGGGCGATTAATCCGAACCTGTCGGAGGCGGCCAAGCGACGCCGAGGTGGTTCTCCGGCGCGCGGCGGGACAAGGGGTGCTCAGCGCCAAGCGAGCACACCAGACCGCGACCCGTTTCCGACTTGAGGCCCCGACCCTAGATGAAGGAAAGAGCCTGGGTCCTGCGCCACGCGGATGGCTTGAACGCAATGAGTGGTAGTTGTCGCCGGTAGGCGACCTAACAACTCACTGAACCCGACTCGCCGCCTGCGGCGACGAGCGGGTTACTTCGAGGCCGTTAGCTGGACGGCCCAGGGCCTGTTTGCGAGTTCTGAGTGTCCTCCCGGGGCTCGGGGCAAGCCTTTTCAACTCAGGCGTCTAAGTAAGATGCATGCGTAACGTCAAGATTTCCGCGCGCAATCAAGTGGCGCTACCAAAGGACATTCTCGACTCCATCGGAGCCCACGTTGGCGAGCGCCTCATCGTGCACGTCCGAAACGGCATCCTCGAACTCATCCCCGAACGCCTAGCAGACCGATTGCTGGAACGCGGCCTCGCCGACTTCCAAGCCGCTGGACTATCGACATTCGAGCGCGGGTGGGACAACGAAGAGGACGAGGCTTGGAATGAAGCTTGATGCAGGGCAAATCGTTCTGCTCCCATTCCCATACACCAACCTCAAAACGGGCAAAAGGCGCCCGGCCTTGGTGCTGACGGGCCGTGATTACAATGATGAATCGTTGGATGTTGTGTTGGCTTACGTGACCTCGCAACGCCAGACGGGTCCGTGGAGCATTATGATTACCGACCAAGATGTCGCCACGGGCAAGTTGGTGAAGGAGAGTTGGATTCGCGTTGATCGGTTGGCGACGGTCGAGCAGCGGTTGATTCAGGCCGTGGTGGCTCAGGTGAGACCAAATGTTTTGGGCCAGGTTCGGGCAAACTTGGCTGACTTGATCTGTTGATCCGTGGAATCTGTTCGGGCGCCCTCCAGCTAACAACTCACTGAACCCGACTCGCCGCCTTCGGCGCCGAGCGGGTTACTTCGAGGCCGTTGGGCGGCGTCGCCCGGGAAGCCGGCGACGGCTGGGGGCCGTGGTGCGCCCGGAAGTCGGCACTGTTTGCTGATCGTGGCTTGCGGGCACCAAACACCCCCGCTGAGGCAATCCAATTCTATTGTTGCTGTTCCGTAGTGTGAGCCTGCGTGGCGAGGCGACTTCCGTCAAGATCGACTCGGGACTTGAGGGGGCCCAGCAAAATCCATACTTGGCAAGGGGCGAAGTTGAGACGTGATCAAGGGGAGTTTCCTTGGACGTGGTGCCACGGCGCTGTGCGGCCGCTACCCGCAGGAGCTCGGCAACGATAGCCGCGGAGGATACCAACCCGGGCGTGGACCGCAACCGGCTGCTGCGACGACGCCTCAATGGATGGCTGCGTCACGCGCTTGCTCATGCTCAGGTGGGGCGTTCTCGCCCATCCGTTTTGGGTCGACCAACGCTTGGCATGACTACGGAAGTCGGTCCGATGCCGCTTGCAGGCGAGAGCGGATGATCCTGGCTGGATATCCACGACGGCGGGGCCAGACGGCAACCAAGATTCCGACGCCCGTTCGGATGGTGTAGATGTAGCGGTAGGCGCCGGATTTTCCACGAAATGCCCCCGGAGCAGCCCGGACCGGCACGTGGCCGCGGTGCTTCCTTAGGCTGCTGATGAGGTGGTGGCCTTCTTCGCGTGGCAGGTGCGCGAGGTCGTGTTGGGCTGCGGGGCTGGCTTGCCACTCCATTATTCTGCCTCCCGGGCCCAGTCGTAGAGGCCGCCGCGACCAACGAAGCGGTCGACACGCCAGCCGACAGCTTTGATAGCAGGCTCCAATCCGACCTCGGCCACCTTGGGTCCGACAGCATGTTCGCCGGTGCCGTTCTGGAATATGCGGCCTTCAGGGTTGATCATGAGGTACGAATCTTGCATGTCCTCGTTGTCTTCCACGACGGGGTTCAGCGCCGCGTGGCGAGCGACGAAGCCGTTGAAGCTGGCGTCCGTTGGCAAAAGATCCCAGGAGTCGTCGTTTTCACCTTTGATAGGCAGCATGCGGAAGACCTTCCAACGATCGGGTTGGCATGTTTCTACCAGCCGAGTCATATCTTCGTCTGCATTAAGTCGTGTCACCACGGTGTTCAACTTCGTGCGCATGCCACGACTCTTTGCTTCATTCAGGGCCCAAATGCTGTGCTGAATATGTTGGCCGCTACCCCGGCCGAGGCCTCTTTCGGTGACCTCATCATCACTGTCGATGCTGACGGCTAGCCAGTCAAGGCCCGTGAGGGCGTCAAGGAGCTGGGGCGTTAGGCGCGATGCGTTGGTAACGACGGTCGTCACCATGCCGTGGGCCTTCGCGTGGGAGACGAGTTTTGGCAGGTATGCGACACTCGTTGGCTCGCCGCCGACGAACGTGATCTTCTCGGTTCCGGCGGCCGCGCACTGATCGATAATTTTGCGTGCTTCATCGAGCGGCATGCGAACGCGCTGGTCCTTGAAGCCGGCGAAGCAGAATTTGCAGTTGTAGTTGCAGTCACGGTTGATGAAGAGGTTCACGGAG
>JBFIJP010000446.1:0-3236 GCA_041600695.1 Thermoplasmatota archaeon
ACATCGTACCCGTGCTGGCCATCGACGACCACCTTGGCCTGTTTCTCCTGGGCCAGGCTGTCGCGCTCCAGCAGGGTCAACTCGATCACCGAGTCCTCAGGGATCACCCAGGGCCGCGCGGCGAGCCGGAAGGGCGCGATGGGCGCCAGCACGACGCCGCGTACGCGGGGGTGGACCAGGGGCCCACCGACGCTCATGGCATACCCGGTCGAGCCCGTCGGCGTGGACACAATGAGGCCGTCGCCGCGGATCGTGTCCATCAATTCGCCGTCGACGGTGATGCGGAACTGGATGAGCTTGGCGATGCGGCTGGTCTGGAGCGTAATTTCGTTGGTGGCGTCGGGCAAATCCTGGTTGCCCAGCCGAGCGGCCAGCTTGTCGCGTTCATCTACGTGGTAGCGCCCCTCAATGACAAGATCGATCGCCTCCGTCGCAAGGGCCGGCTCCACCTCCGTCAGGAAGCCAATGGCTCCTGCGTTGACCGCAAAAACCGGCTTCTCCGAGTGCTCTTGGACCATGAGGATGGTGCCGTCGCCGCCGACGGTCAGAAACAAGTCCACAGCGTCGGCCAACTCGGCAACGGACATCCCTTGGGCGCCCTCGTAGCCGGCCAGTCGCGTCTCCAGAAGCACATCCTCCCCCCGGTCGACCAAGTGGTCGCGCAGGCGAAGCGCTTCCTTGCGAACATGGGGAATTCCGGCTTTGCCGACGATTCCCCACTTCATGGCACAACCCCCAGAATCGACTCGTCATGCACGGCCAGCAGACCCGTACGAGCCCCGATGTCGAATAGAACATCGAGTTGTTCACGAGTGTCGGGGTGCAACACGACGCCGCCGGCCTCGCGTACGAACAGCGTCGCAGCCGCGATGTCGAAAACACGTAACCAATCGTCCTGGACCCTGAAAATATCCATGGCCCCGGTGCCCACAAGGCACAGTTCCAGCGCCGAGGAGCCCAGGTCCCGGAAGTGGAACCGGGCATCGCTGCGAATACGCTGCAAATCCATCTCCGAGTAGTCAACGATGAGGCCGACCATGAGGTCGTCAAGATCCGATGGTCGCCGCTGGACAGCTTTGCCGTCAACCGTGGCACCAGCGCCCCGCCTTGCCGCGTAGCTCTCTCCGGTCACCAGGCTCCGTACGACGCCCGCCTCCAGGCCGGCGAGGCTTCCCCGGCCGACGGCGATGCTGGTGCAATGGAACGGGATTCCCCGCTCGGCGTTGCGAGACCCGTCGAGGGGGTCTACGACGGCCACCAAGTCGCTGCCGTGGTCGACGAGGCCTGCCTCCTCGGAGAGGACGGTGATGCCGGCCGCCGCCGCGGCCTCCAGAATGGCTTGCTCCAGCAAGTGGTCCGCCCGACTCGTTGTCGTCCCATCCGCACCCATTCCCACGACCTCATGCAAATCGTGGCGGTGCCGGACATCCTGCCACGCGTCGTAGGCAGCATTGGCCAGGGCCTCGGCGGTCGCCAGGGGGTCCACGGGCCGTGGACTCGGGCACCGGGGTTGAAGGCTTCGACGGAGGCCCTGGCCGGACCTCTTGTGGATTCGGTAGCAACTCCCAGGGGTCGCGTGCGAGGTGGCCGCGAAAAAAGCAGGGCCGAGGGGAGAGAGGTGGGGGATCGCCGGTTGTGCCGCGCCTACGGCCAGCGCGGGTCGGGGCAGCGGTGGGTTTGCCAGGGGCAGCCGCGCAGGTCAGGGTAGCAGTCGACCCAGCGCCCTTGGGTGTGGCCGATGCAAACGATGCCGTCGCAGGGATCATTGGTGCTGTTGTGGATGTCGCCGTAGACGCACGTGGCAACCGCCGAAGCGTCTTCGGCCGGCACGAGCAAGGCGCCGAAGGCGAGCGTCAACGTCAGGAGAATCGCGAGGGATTTCATGAGCCTCGGGCCGCGATTCGGCCTGCCTGATATGGCTGCTTCGCTGGCGCACCCCTTCGCTGCCAGGCGAAGGCGCCGGGGTCCAGGATTGACGAGTGACGGCACGGTCCACCCGACGCAGCGGCCGCACTACGGTAGTGGACAGGGTTGTTGCTGGCAGTGGTAGATGTCCGTGCTGAGGCACCACAGCCAGCCGGCGCCACTTCGGTAGCCTAGGCAAAGGATGCCCTCGCAGGGTGTAGGGCCTGTGTTGATGACCTCGCTAGGGCACCCGGCGAAGGCTTCCGCGTCCTCGGTGGGAACCAGTCGGGCCGTGGCTAGCGCCATCGCGGCCAGAAGTGCGTAGAACTTCATGGGACTGAATGGGCACCCAGTACCTCAGGAGTCGCGATGCCCAGAATCCAATCTATCTACGGGGGCGGGCAGGCGTGGTCGTAGCAGGGCGGGAAGTAGGGCGGGTAGCAGTTTTGCCAGCCGCGGCTGCTACTGTGCCCGATGCAGATGATGCCACCGCACGGCTCGCCGCCGGTGTTGTGGATTTCGCCGACGCACCAGGCGAAGGCTTCCGCGTCTTCGGCGGGAACCAGCAGGCCGCCAGCGACGAACGCGGCGACAGCGAGAAGGGTGAATGCCTTCATGCGGATGCAATGAAGGTGCCGCACCTCAGTGTTTCGCCGCTGCGCCCGCGGGCTTGCAGCGGCTTCCGGCGGCGGCCCCGGCGCGGCCGCGCCTGCCGACCGGTCAGGAGCCCCGCCCCCGACGGGCCGGTCGTCCATGCCACGGTCCGTTGAGGAAAACAGGGGGCGAAAGGGTCGAAGGGAGATCGGGGCAGCCCGACCCTGCAGTCGTGCCGAGCTCTCCTGGCGCCGCTACGGCAGCGGCCCGGGGCAGAACGGATTGAAGGTCGTGCAGGGGCGGCCGGGAATGCAGTCGTGCCAGCCGGTGTGGCTCTGGTGGCCAAGGCAAACGTAACCGTCGCAGGGGCTGCCGCCGGTGTTGACGACATCGCCGACAACGCAGTAGGCCACGGCGGACGTTTCCTCCGCGGGAACAAGCAGGCCGCCAGCGACGAGCGCGGCGACAGCGAGAAGGGTGAGTGCCTTCATGCGTCCGGCACTGCACGAGGGGCTGGTGATGCTTTCGCCCTGTTTCCCGGGTGGTTGCATGTGGCGCAGCGGGTCGCTGCCCCGCCGCGGCCCGGCCGCTGGCCGCCGTGGTGGATGTGGGCTATGGGCAGGGTTCCCTGACGCAGACGATGATGTCGTCGGGGAAGCAGGTTTGCCAGTAGCCGTAGTCGTAGCCGAAGCAAACCAGCCCATCGCAGGGGTGCTCGCCGCCAAAGAGAACCACGG
>JBFIJP010000447.1:0-3232 GCA_041600695.1 Thermoplasmatota archaeon
GTCGTCGCGATTCTTGCCATGGTGACGGCACCCGTGGCAGAGCTTCTGGGCGACAGCCGCTACGCCGTGCCCGCCACCCTCCACGGCATTTCATCGATCCTGTACGTGATCGTTGCCACAGTGGCAGCCTACCTGGCGCTGCACCTGTACACGGGACGGCTGCAAGCGTACCGGGATTTGCGAATCCTGGCCATGTTGTGCGCTTTCTTCTCGCTGATCACGATCCTTTTCGGCAACTGGATTTACATCTTCTACCGGCAGGAGGGGGGGCCACGGAGCTATTTCCTGGAAACCAACCCCGCCCTGCACGAGATTTTCTTCGAATTGAAGGAGTTCGTTGCCCTCTTCACTTTGCCGCTGGCGGTGGCTGCGGCGTTCTCCTTGTGGCGGGAAGGCGACGGACTCGCGCACAAGCCCCATCTTCGTCAAGCCATCGCAGTTCTCGTGGTGCTGGGCTGGATTTTCACCATGCTCGTCTTTGGCCTCGGCGCCGCGATCACGAAGCTGAGGAGCGTGTGATCATGCCTGACGGCGACGAAGGCACACTGGTCCCTAACGGCGCCAGCATCGCGGCCATGCTTTCCGCCGGCATCGCCCTGCTCACCCTGTCGGTGGTACAGGTGATCTCGTTTGTGAGCCCCGGCTTCAAGGACGCCATGCTGCGCCTCGGCAAGGCTTGGATTCCCAATGCCGAGGGCATCGGGCCCTACTCTGGCAAGGAGACGGTGATGTTGGCCGTGTGGCTGGCGTCCTGGCTGTTTCTGGACCTGGGCCTGCGACGGCGCCAACTGGATGTGCGCACCTGGTTCGGGATCACGCTGCTACTCGTCGCGGCGGCGACCATTCTCATCTGGCCACCCGTCTGGCACCTTTTCGAGTAATCGAGCCGATGCTTAAGCCAACAAACGCCTTGGTCTGGGCGTGCAACCGCTCGTCATCCTGGACCTCTACTCCGCCGCCGACGGCGCCGCCGGGGCCGAGGTGGTCCTGGCGCACCATCGCTACACATCGCCGGAACGCCCCGTGCGCGTGATCCAGCCCGATGGAGACCTTGAGGCCCTACGGGGCGCCGCGGGAATCCAGGTGACGGGCAGTCCGCTGATGCTCAACACGCTGGATACCCCCTGGCAGGATCAGGTTGGCTCCGCCCTCGAAGCGGCGGCCGGGCGCGGCATCCCGGTCCTCGGCGTCTGTTTCGGCCACCAACTGATCGGCCAGCATTTCGGGGCCACCCTGCGTTCGTGGGATGGCAACCGCTGGGGCGTCGCCGACGTGGCCTTCGCCGGGGCCGCGCCAGAAGGGCCTTTCGCACAACTGACCCGGACGCCGATGGTCTTCACGCACAGGGACCACCTGATCGACGCCGGGGACATGCGGAGCGTTGCCAGCGGCGGGCTCGGCGGCATGCAGGCTCTGGAGCACCCCGACCTTCCCATCTGGACCATCCAGGGCCACCCCGAGGCGGATGCCAGGCTTTGCGTGGCCGCTGAGGGCAGGCGCTGGACGGACCGCTACGCCCCCGCCAGTGTCGACACACCCGCATCCAAGCGGATTCTGGCCAATTTTGGCCGCCTCATGCAGCATTCCGGCGCATCCATCGAGCATCCGCTGGGTTTATCCTGATCGCCCCCCCATTCATACGTCCATGGCGGTGCGTAACGGGTTCCCTGATGAAGTGTTGGGGCAACTCTACCCGTTTGAGGACCGGTACGTCGAGCTGGACGATGGCCGGTTCATGCACTACATCGAGACCGGGCGCGGCGGCTTGCGGCGACCCACCATTCTCTTGTTGCATGGAAATCCAACGTGGAGCTTCCTGTACCGCAATTTCATGGAGCGGCTGGGCCGCAGCGCGCGCGTCATCGCAGTGGATCACATGGGCTTCGGCCGCAGCGATCACCCCAGCGACCCGGCCTATTATTCCCTTGAGCGGCATATCAATAACTTGGAGCAGTTCGTTGAGAAGAAGAAGCTGAAGCGCGTGATTCCGGTGATGCAGGACTGGGGCGGCCCCATCGGGCTGGGCTGGGCCACGCGTCACCCCGAGCGCCTCGCTGGCCTGGTGGTGATGAACACGTGGGCCTTTGCGGAGACGGAGAACATGCGCCTGCCGGCGGCCTTCCGGTTCCTCCGCTCCAGACCCGTAGGCGGCCTGGCGTTTGGAAAGTTCAACCTTTTCGTGGAGAAGTTCATCCCGAAGGGAACGAGCCGCGAACTGGAGCCCGAGGTGATGGCCGGATACCGCCACCCGTTCACCAACCGCGACAGCCGCGAGGGCATCGTCCAGTTCCCCCGCATGATCCCGGACAAGCCCAAGAACCCGAACTGGGCTACCATGCAGCAAATTGAGCGCGGCCTGGGCAAGCTGAATGTGCCGGCGCGCATCCTCTGGGCTGAGGACGACATCGCGTTCAAGTCCGATCTGGCGCACGCGTTCTCGCGGGCCCTGCCGAGCAAGCCGAAACCCACGTTCCTGCCGGGCGCCGGCCATTATTTGCAGGAGGACGCCCCGGAGCGCTTGGTTGAGGAAATCGAGGCTTTCGTGCGCAGCCTTTAGCTCGGGACCTACACCGTTAGCGCCAGCGCGGCCTGGGCGCCGTAATACAGGGGCAGGCCCCAGGCACGGTTGATGAAGCCCTCGGACACGAAGCGATCCCTAGCCACGGCCAGATCACTCAGGAAGAACAGGGTGGCACCCCCAAGGAGGAACCACTGGGCGCCCGCGGCGGTGGCGCCAGCAGCGAGGGCGACCATCGCGCTGATGGCAACCATGTAGACGACGACTGGCGCCTGCATCGGCTTCTCCACGTTGGGCAGGAGCCAACGACCCACCAGGACGGCGAAGGGGACCAGGAGCAGCAGACTGGCAGCGGACGCCCACAGCGCCACGCCGGCCACCACGAACGCCGCTGCAAACGCCACATGGGCCAAGAGGAAGGCCACCAGGCCGCCCAGGAAGGTGTCTTTGCGGTGCGGAATCAGCAGCAGGTCGCCCAGCCAACTGAGAACCAGGGCACCGAGCACCATTCTTCCATACGTGGAGTCGGTGGCTCCGGCAAGGATGGCCACGGCGACGAAGCAGGTCGATGCGGGCATCTTGGTCAGCCACACGCCCAGCCGGTTGCCCCGCGCTTCGGCGGCGAGGAGGCCGGCGAGGAACAGGGCGAGGAGCCCAAGGGTTGCCAGGAGCGGGGCGGAGGCCATTGCCGGGGCGAGCGCCGCGGCGCATACA
>JBFIJP010000448.1:0-3232 GCA_041600695.1 Thermoplasmatota archaeon
AGGCAGAAGTAGAAGAAGCCCCCGCGGCACAGCATCGCATCGACATGGGTTCCCTCATCGTCGTGGCCCACTTCCACCCAGACCTCCAGGCTTGCGCAGTCGACGCACGGCTTGGCCTGATGGTAATCTGCGGCAGCACTGACGGAGAAGCAGTCCATGCAGTCGCGGTCCGGTACCTCTAGGTGGTACTCACCGACCCCACCGGGCAGATCGTTGTGGCGCGCCGTGACGGCGGGGCTCAGCATGAGCAACAGCGTGGCGAGCAGGAAGAACTGAGTTCGCATGGAACCCGGATGCGCCCTCGGATAGAAACGGCCTTCTGGTGTGCAGGGCCCTGGTGTCGGGCGTCCCGGGCCCGGCGGGTCCATTGCGAACCGTCAAACGCGGGAGCGCGACTGCTGCGGCGATGCTGGTCGACGCTCATGTCCACCTGAACAACTATCACGAGGACCACAAGCACCCTGCGCAGCGGCAGGTGGACCAGTTGCTGGCCAAGATGGACCAGCATGCCGTCGACCATGCGGTGGTGATCACGTCCTACACGGTCAACGTCAACCGGCCCAGTGTGGACGACGTACTGAGCATGCTCTCGGACAACCCCCGCACAACGGTGGTCGAGGGCCTGCGGTGGCGCGGCGAGGAGCGGACCGACCTGTTTGCCATGGAGCAGCGCATCCGCGACGAGGTGGTGAAGGGAATCAAACTGTATCCCGGATACGAGCCGTACGCCATCAACGACGCCAGCCTGGAGTCGGTGTTCCGGCTGGCGGCCAAGTACGATGTCCCGGTGCTGATCCACACCGGGGACACGTACGCCAAGAAGGCCAAGGTTCGCCACGCCCACCCGCTGCTGGTGGACGATGTTGCCGTGGACCACCCCGACACGACGTTCATCATGTGCCACGCCGGCAACCCGTGGTTCATCGATGCGGCAGAAGTCATCTACAAAAACGACAACGTTTACGCTGACCTCTCGGGCCTCACGCTGGGCGATTTCGAGGCGGAGTTTGAGCAGTTGATGGTGCGCCGCTTGCGCGAGATGATCACGTACATGGGCTCGGCCGACCGCAAACTGCTCTACGGCAGCGATTGGCCTTTGGTGAGCATGGGGCCCTATGTCCGCTTCCTGCGGTCCCTGGATTTGCCCGCCGAGGAGAAGGAATGTATCGCGTGGAAGACCGCCTGCCGGCTGTTTGACATCGACCCCAAGGCCGCCGCGGCCGAACGCGAGCGGACGGCTGCCGAGCAAGCGGACGCACCCTAGAACCGGGATCAGGTCCACAACGGCCCCCCGGGGAACCGGCTTAAGCGACCCTGCTAGCCGGCGGGCAGAGCGGACCGGCCCGCAGGATGGCACCACCGGAGCAGCGGGGGCATCGGGCGGGACCAAGTCCCGCCCCACTGCGTCCATGACGGCTCGCCGGCTGCCAGGTCCTTGGCCCCGCAACCATTGCGCCGGGGAGCCAGGCAGCGGCGCCTGCCCACCCCGGCGGAGATTCTGACAGCACGCCTAACAGCTTCCGCCGGTGACGACCAGGGTCCGCTCCACGGGCACCATTGCCGAGGTGACCCCGTCGGTGAACGCCAGGCTCACCGTATAGGCCCAGGATGCGTCGCTGCCCACGGGCGTACACACCGCGCTCGCGGTGGTTCGAAGAGCAAATCCCTGCGCGTTGGCCAGACGGTTCAGGTGTTGGAGCGAATCGTCCAGAGCGAACGTGAAGTTGGCGGAGCCGGCGTCGTGAACCCGGGCCAGTACGACGAGGTTGCGATCCATGCCCCGGGCCGCCGCGTCGGCCGCCAGCAGCACAGGAGTTTCCTGCTCGTGGCCGATCTGGCTGCCCAACTGGTTCACCCGCGCAGTCATGGCCGTGACGGCTGCAAAGGCAATGACGAGCACCAGGCCCGCCAGGATCATCATTTGGGCCCCCCGGTCACGCCCCAGTCCAGCTGGCCGACGCGCCCGGAATGGCGCTGCGCTACGCAAGCTGCCACACCACCAGTTGCACGCCGTAAACGCTCAGGTCCGTCGTGATGGAGTCTTCCAGCACCACCCGGAAATAGGTGGGTGCCGAGCAGTCCACATTGGCTGAGGCGGCCCAGACGCCGTATGGGACATCCAGGGGGACGGTCGATCCGATCGCCTGCCAGTGCGCCAGCCAGGTGCCGTCGGGCGCCGCGGCGCTGCCCGCCGGGTCAAGAAGGCACTGCCATCCGGTGCTGTCCTGCGCCTGGCCGTGCAACAGGAGAGTGGGCGTCGCGTTGGCGGCCGCCGCGGCCGCCGCAGAGGCGCGCCAGTCCAGCGTCACATAGGCAACCCCGCCTCGCCCCGCCCGGGGGTTGGCGTCGGCCTTCCCGTCAGGAACCAGGTGCAGCGGCTCGTGGCCATTTCCGAGCCGTAGGGCATAACTCATACCCGTAGGAAGAACCGCATCAAGATAGTCCTCCAGAGCCGCGCCGTTGCCATGCACCGCATTGGCCACCCATTCATCCAGTTGCGTCAGGTTGGCATCGCCCGCCGCCGGCCGCTGCTCCAGGCTCTGTAGCGTGTCTTGGGCCACCTGTCCCGTGTCCAGGCCGGTGGCATCCGTGGATTGGCTGGGCGCGCCCACCTGAATGAACACCGAAATGGACACCAGGATCAGGATGGCCGTCAGGATGGCTTCCACCATCGTGAAGGCAGCATTTTCGTCCGCCGCCAGGCCCGGGGGTCGTCGCGTCACAGCAACGCCACCACCACGCGGAAGGAGAACCAGGCCGCGGCCATCATGATGGCAACGTGGGTGAAGCCAGCCACGGGGTGGCCACGGGTGAGAACACCACCCACGAGACCGCCCCCGATGGCCTGGACCAGGGCCGCGTGGAGGAACAGGTTGTTGAATTGCGCCACGGAGAAGTCCTTGAACTGGATGCCTCCCACCTGTTGCCCCTCGGCGCCCGCCACGGCCGCCTTGAAGGCGGGCAGGAACTGGGCGGAGAGCACCAGCACGACGGCGATGAAGACGAAGAACGCGATGTAGATGACCACGTTGTACATGGCCATCTGCTGGTTGCGCTCACTGACAATCTGCTTGATCTCGCGGGCGTCGTCGCTGGCCGCCGTCAGGATATCTACCATGCTGCCGCCGGCCCGCTGCGCCTCCACCACCAAGCTGACAGTCCGGTCAATGAGAGGCGTGCGAGCGCGACCGGCAAACCGGGTGAGCGCGTCGCCGAAGGCA
Source organism: Thermoplasmatota archaeon (assembly GCA_041600695.1). Classification (GTDB taxonomy): domain Archaea; phylum Thermoplasmatota; class E2; order JACPAO01; family JAHFTW01; genus JBFJVP01. The sequence goes on from JBFIJP010000448.1 coordinate 3,222, forward strand.
ACTCCCCACTC
>JBFIJP010000449.1:0-3221 GCA_041600695.1 Thermoplasmatota archaeon
CGGGGCGAGCTCGCCCGCGGGGAGTTCGGGCAGGTAGTAGTCCACGTAGAGTTGGGTGCCCGTGGAGCCGTCGAACGTGTGATCGAAGTGGCCCAGAATCTCGTAGATCGGCTGGGTCAGTGGCTCGCGCAGCGCGGGGTCAAGGATGGCGGGCTGTGCGTCGGTGTCGTTGGACAGGCAGCCGGCAAGTGTCAGGGCCACCAGAAGGCAGCCGGTAAGGATGGTACGATTGATCATGGGAACCTCAGCAGGTGAAACACATTTCTTCACGGGGCTGCCCGGGCGCCACGTTGGCGTCGGCCAGGAGTACGTTGAACTCGCCGGTGTCTACGAGGTAGAATACATCCCCGACGCCGTCAAATTCTTGGTCAGCAACAGCGCCTCCGGTCGGCTTGGGCAGCGCATGCTGTGAGCCGGCGCCGAACACCAGGACCCACTTGTGGCCGGGAGCCAGGACGGTGTCCTGCGGGTAGAACTCCATCGTGTACGTGGCCGTGCTTCCCGGCACGACCGGCTCGGGCTGGTCGAGGCTCGTGGGGTAGATGCCGCGTCGAACCGCCTCGTTCACCCACGCGCGCGTGCCGTCGGGTGCCTCGTCGAAAAGCATGGCGTTGAGCCACGGGTCGGCCGTCTGGATGTCCACGTCCAGGGTTACCGTCGGGGCGCCCGAGTAGCGCAGCGGGCCATCGGTGGCCTCTATGAGCACCACTTCCTGCACCGAGCAGCCGGCGTCCATGCACACGGCCTCAAGGTCGCCCAGGGCGATCGTGGTGTGGATGGCGTCTGCCGGCGGCCAAACGTCGCTCTGGCGCCACACGCCGTCGCTCGACTGGACCTCAAAGGCCGGCTCCGCCATCAGGCCGGTGTCGACCCCCTTCAAGTAGTGGTCGAGCCAGCGCAGCATGGTCTGGTTCCAGTCGTCACGCATGGGGTAGACGTGACCCGTGCCTTCCTGCTGCCATTGGTGCAGCCAGCCCTTCACCTCGACGCCGGCCGGCAGCAGGTCCAGCCAGGGGAGGATGTGGTCAGGCTTGACGTTCCAGTCCTGCAGGCCATGCACGAAGAACAGGCCACCCTCCCATTCGGAGTCGGAGATGTACCGGTTCCAGTCGCGCTCGATCCAGTAGTCGTCCTTCAGGCCGGTGACGCCGCTGCCGACGCCGCTGGCCTGCATCTGGGGAAGTTCCGTGCACGCCGCGTCGTCGATGATGCGAGCCAGCGACTCCGGGTCCTCCGACATGAGGCCCTCCACGGACGGGCTGGAAAGGAAGCTGGCGCCGTATTCGTCGGTGCCCTGGAGGTAGTAGTACGTGTTGAACGCGATTCCCGTGGGGTAGGTGATCCCTTCGCGGTAGTTGTACCGGTACATGTCCGTAATGCCCGACACATGGAACGCTGCCTTCAGCGCCGGGTGGGGCATCTTGGCGATCAAGCCGTTCTGGGGGGTGGAGTCGTACGATTTGCCGCCGGTGGCAACGTTGCCGTTGCTCCACTCGACGTTGGCGAAGTAGTCGATGGTCTCGTACAGGTCGGTGATCTCACGATCGCCGGCAATCTGGAAGCAGCCCTCGGAGTGGCCGGTTCCCCGGATGGCGGCCAGCACCACCGCGTAGCCGCGAGGCACGTATTCGTCGATCATGTACTGGCCGAAGCGGTCGCCCCGAAGCTCTGCCGTGTCGCCCCAGTAGGGGCTGAAATTAATGAAAACAGGCACCGGTTCATCGGTGTCGGGCCGGAAGACCGCCGTGTGCAACCGCTTGCCGTCGCTGGCGCCGACCCACAGTTGTTCAACGGGCAGGATGTCGAAGAGCTTCTCGGACAAGGGCCCCATGCCGGCGGGAAGCGGATCCGCGCCGGAGTCATCGTTGAGGCAGCCGGAGAGGGGCGCGGCCAACAGGATGGCCGCAAGCACCGCAAGACGCATGGCCGGCCAGGCGGAGCCGGCGACAATAAGGGTTGTGGAGGCCGCGCGCGGGTGGTCGTGAGGGGGCCTGGGGGGATTGAACGGACCTTCCATGATGGTCGGCTGTCGGCGGCAACCCTGCGGGGGCGGCCAGGGTGATGGAAGGGAAAGGCAAAGCAATGCTTCGTGAGCGCGGACGGCTCAGGAGCAGTTCAGGTCCCCGGGCCAGAACACGCAAGGCGCGACGGTGATCTGGCTGGGCCAGACGATGACGATGTCGCCGACGGCGACACTCAGGGTGACGGGGCTGTACACAGTGATGGGCGACACGGGCGGGGCAGGCATGCTGGGGAGGCTGGGCAGCGAGGGGGCGGTGCCGCGGCAGTTGAATTGGCGCTCCAGGTTGGTGCCGCATCCGTCCTTGTACTGGACGCCCTTGGACGAGGCAACCACGGTGACGCCAGCCGCCTTGATGATGTGGTCTTGCTCGTGGATCGGCTTGACCAGGTTCTCGATGTCGGTGCCTAGCTCAAGCACGTCGTCAACGAGCCAGTAGCAGTACAGGCCGCCGAACATCATGCACAGGACCTCCTGGATTGCCGCCTCGGGGCAGCCCATGTTTTCGAGGAACGCGCGTACTTCCTCCGGCGTTCCACTGTCGGGGGCGAAATGGAGCGTGTCATTTACGGTCATGCACAGGCGGTCCGCGGACGCGGTGGGTGCGGCGATCGTGGCTCCAACGAGGGCGAATAGCGCGATGGCGCTGAGCGTACGGTTCAACATAGTATCAACCAGCCCCAATAGTGGGACGAGCCGCCGCTACCGGCGATGCTACTTAAGTTGAAGCACCCGGAATGCAATTTTTGCAGCAGGAAAGGTGCAAGCCGACGCGCCATTGGCCGCACGGTCGGCGCAACGCCCGCCTAACCCGCCAAGAAACCCCGCCAAATCTAGCGGCGCCCCCACCCGTGCGAGGCACGCCGGCCAGGGGGCCGGCTGCGACCCGCGCCGCGACCCGCGCCGCGACCCGCGCCGCGACCCCGCCATCCTTGCACGGCTAGGGCTTCGCCACGCTTGCCGGCTGCGCCCCATGCGGCGAGCCTGACCCTACCTGCCGCGCAGGCGGCGAATGCGGTCCTCGATGGGCGGGTGGGTCGCCCACAGGCTCTGCCGGCGGGTGCGCTTGAACGGGTTGGCCAGATACAGGCTCGCCACCGTCCGGTCACCGCCGTGGTGGTCCTCGGGCTCCGTGCCGGCGATCTTTTCCAGCGCCGACGCCAGCCCCTCCGGGTTGCGCGTCAAGTAGGCTCCCGTGGAG
>JBFIJP010000450.1:0-3210 GCA_041600695.1 Thermoplasmatota archaeon
ACAGTTCTGCTTGGCGCCCAGTGTTCCGAACCCCCGCTCGGCGTCCGTCTGGTGCACGCCGGGACCCCCCCCATGGACCGCCCCTGGGCTGCGGACGGGGAAAGGTGGATGAGTTGATGAACGCGGTTAGCCGGAAACGGATCAGCGCAAGATGGGTTCGTCCGCACCATCTGTTCACCGCCATTGAGTTGGAGTCGATCGATGCACGATCGGATGCTGGGTCTTTTTGCTTGCCCAGCAAGGATTCATCATCTAGTCAATTTAAAATCGCTAGACACGAATCGCTAATCCGGCTCCCTATGGGTTACCTTTGTGGCCAGGGCAGCCGGAAATCAGCCGGCCTTGTGGCCCTGCCGGGCCCAAGCGACATATCCCGGGGCCGCCCATTGGACGGGAATGCACTCCACCAGGGGTTCCTCGTACGGGTGCCCGTCGGCAATCGCCATCGCCACCGCAGGGGCCGCCTCGTTCAGAACCCGCGCTTCCAGCATCCACTCTGCCTCCTCAATCAGCTTGCCCTCCCAGACATACATGGAATCGATCCGGGTGACATGCGCGCAGCATGCCTCGCCAGCAGCCACCAGCCGCCGAGCGGCGGCCCGGGCGGCCGCCTCTTCGCCATACGTCGATCGCACCAGCACGAAGGGTCCAGACACACGCCGGCCACGGCGGAGGCTCGTGTAAGGCTTGGTTCGGCTACGCGCGCCACACATCGTGCACGAGTTCCGCCGTCCGGCACGCGTAGGCCCACTCATTGTCGTACCAGGCCAGGACCTTGACCAGATCGTCCGCCAGCACCATGGACCCCGGCACGTCGATGACGGCGCTGTGGGGATCGCCATTGAAGTCGATGCTCACCAGGGGCGCCTGTTCGCAGCGAAGGATGCCCGCCAGTGGCCCGGCGGCCGCCGCCTCAAATGCGTCGATGAGGCTCTCCAGGGTCGTCGTGCTCGCCAGATGTGCCGTGAGGTCCACCAAGCTGACGTTGGGCGTCGGCACCCGGATGGACAACCCGTCCACCCGCCCCGCAAGCTCCGGCAGCACCAACCCAATGGCCCGGGCGGCTCCAGTCGTCGTTGGGATCATCGAGAGTCCTGCGGCACGGCTGCGGCGGGGGTCCTTGTGTTGGCTATCCAGCAGCCGCTGGTCATTGGTGTAAGCATGGACCGTCGTCATGCTCGCCCGACTGACCCTGAAGGACTCGTTGAGCACCTTCAGCACCACCGCCAGGCAGTTGGTGGTGCAACTTGCGTTGCTGATGATGCGGTGGCTGGCCGGGTCATAGTCGCCGTCGTTGACTCCCCGAACCAGGGTCACGTCGACATCCTTGCCGGGCGCGCTAACGATCACCCGCCCCGCCCCGGCGTCCAGGTGCTTTTGCAGGTCCGCCCGCGCCCGGAACCGGCCGGTGCATTCAATGACCACGTCGGCGCCCAAGTCCTGCCACGGCAGCCGTGCCGGGTCCGCCTCAGCGGTGATCTGCACGGAGTCGCCGTCGAGTCTCAGGTGATCCCCCTCAATTTCTACGCGGCCGGCAAAGGGGCCGTGAACGGAGTCGTGCGCAAACAGGTGGGCTAGCATCTCGGGGCTTGACAAATCGTTGATGGCCACGAAATCGACAGGCGGGCCGCGCTCCAGGAGCGCGCGTGTAACCAGCCGACCGATGCGGCCGAAGCCGTTGATTCCAACACGCGGCACCCCGGCCAAGAAAACCCCTCGGCTCCAACGTGGGCGGCCTTCCACAAGATGGTTGTGCTGCGGGCCGACACCCGCCGGGGCGGGCCTGCTCCCTGACGAGAAACCTTATGCAAAGCAGGCCGCCCTCCCGGCGCCGTGGCCAACGGCTGGCTCGTCTTCATCGGTCTCGTGGTGGCCTACATGGGCTTCCTCTTCTGGCTGATCAGCACGGAGCGCATGCAGAAGTGGAACCTGAGCCTGATGCTGGGCTTCGTCCTGATGATTCGCACCCAGCACGGCAAGGGCCTGCTGAAGATCATCAGCAAGCCCAAGCGGTTCTGGAACGCCTTCGGCGACTTCGGCACCGTCCTGACCCTGGCCGGCATGGCGGCGATGACCATCCTCATGGCAGCGCTCGTCTATCCGAGCCTACAGCCGGACTCGGGCATCGAGCCCCTTGGCGCCAGCGAAATCCTGGTCATCCCCGGCGTGAACCCGTTCGTGCCCCTGTGGTACGGCATCATCGCCCTCATCGTGACCCTCATTGTCCACGAGGGCGGCCATGGGATTCTCGCCCTGACCAACAAAATGCGGGTCAAGAGCCTCGGCCTGCTGGTTGCCATCGTGCCGATCGGGGCCTTCGTGGAGCCCGACGAGGACGACCTCAACGTGTCCCCCAGGCGGGATCGCTTGCGCGTCTTCGCGGCAGGAGCCACCATCAACCTGGTGGTGGCCGCGGCCATTTTGGCCAGTTTCGCGTTGCTCGTTGGCATGCTGGCCCCCGCTGCCGGCGTTCCGGTCAGCACCCTGACCGAGGGCGACCCCGGAGAAGAGGCCGGCATCGAGCCGGGTGACCTGATCGTCTCCGCCGACGGGAGGCAGCTGGCTGATCCCGCCGCGTTCAGCGATTACATGGACACTCGCCGACCAGGCGACACGGTGGTGTTCGTCACGGCTGCCGGCAGCCAGCACACCGCCACACTAACCAGTCGGTGGGACGCCCTGGGGGAGGACGGACAGCGACAGATTCTGGAGGACTGGAACCCGCAGCGCCAGGCCCAGTGCTCTGCCGAAGTCGGCCGTGAGGTGGCCGACCGCGATGGCTGCGTTGCCGGCCTTCAGGCGGCGGCCTTCCTGGGCATCCGCATCTTCGACGGCGAATTGATCCAGGATGTCCTCAGCCACCCGGTCAGCAACCTGCCCTCGTTCCTGTTCACCATCAGCCTGCCCATCGGCGAGGTGCGCGGCGCGCCCTACCTCTCCACGTACATGCCGGCCTTCTACGAGACCCCCATGCCGGACGTGGTTTTCTGGCCCATGGTCAACATTGCCTACTGGGTGTTCTGGATCAACCTCATGGTGGGCCTGACCAACATCCTGCCCATGTTGCCCCTGGATGGGGGCCACATCTTCAGGGATGCCTTCGGCGGCTTGGTCGCCAAGCTGCGGCCCGGCATGGATGCCGAGCGCAGGGACAAGATGGTCGGAACGGCGGCGGGCGTCCTCTCGTTTGCCATCCTTGGCATGTTCCTG
>JBFIJP010000451.1:0-3209 GCA_041600695.1 Thermoplasmatota archaeon
CACCCGGTGGTCGTCAGCGGCACCGGCGACGCCACTTGTAGCGGCATGGCCGGGTGCCTGGTCGTAAGCGGCACCGGCAGCGCCGATTGTTACACGCCAGCCGGCTGCGTGGTGGTGGCGGGCTCCAGCGCCTCGTGCCCGGGTTACTGCGTGGCCCTCGCTGGCGGGACCGCAGACTGCGCGTTCACCTGTGTAGCAGTGGCCGGTGACGATGTCCATGCCGCGGTCGCCGCCGTCGTGGACCTCGCGGCGTGCGTCGTGAGTCAATGCCTCCTCCCGGAAGAAATCAATGAGCGCCGCTGCCTTCCGCTGTTGTCCCTGGCGTGCGTGACGGTGGGCACCAACGGTGTAGCGGCGTGCACAAACCAGGCATGCGCCTCCTCGAATGGTTCCGGAGCCAAGGCCTGCGTCTACAGCGACTGCACCGAAATCACGCCGGAATCCGCCCCGGGCATGGTGCAGGATGCGCTGGCCGCCGCGACGGGCACCGCCCAGCAGGAATTGGACGACCTGCGCAACTGGGAGACGACATGCACGTACGTGGTCTGCGTCCGCGGATCGGGCCCAACCCAGGCGTTCTTGGTGGCTGTCGGCCCCGGGGCAACCGCCCCGGTTGCCGTTGCCACGACGGGCAACGCGAACGGTGAACCAGTCGCCGTCAGCACCGGCGGCCAGGCATTCGGTCTGGTGGCCCTCGGTGCGCAGGGCTGCAATGGCCAGCCTTGCTATGGGGTTGGACCCCATGCGCAGGCGGACTACCTCGCAGTTGGAACGGGCTACACGAACAGCCGCGGCGTGGCCGTGGGCGGCAGCGGGGCCAATGGCGCCGTCGCCTTCAGCCCCACCGGCGACACTAACGGGCTCGTCGCCGCGAGCCTGACAGGCGACGCCTCCTGTGGATCGACCTGCGTCGTGGCAACCGTCACCGGCGACACCCACTGCGCAGGCTACTGCGTCGACGCCAGCGGCCGCGGCGCGGTAGCCACAGTGATCGGAGCGCCGGCCTACGGGCGCCAGGTCACCGAGAACACCTTGGACCTGGTGTTCCTGTTCGTCAACGCCGCCCACCGCAACGCCGAGAGATTCATCGAAGACAACACGCCGCCGTAGGCTGGTCGTGAAACGGTCGGTCCGCCGGTCTGGCCGCGGCACGGGTCGCGGCCAGGCTGCACCGCCGCACCCACTGCGCCGCCAGGCATCGCGGCAACAAAGAGCGTGCCAGACCAGCCATGCCGCGGCGACATCCCGCAAGGCAGCCCCGGGGTTGCCTCGGAGGGGATTCGGCTGCCCAACTGCCTTTGCTGGGCTGCCGACTATTTCTACTCCGCCGGAGGTTGATCGAGCGGTGATGGTTCTTGCATCCTCTCCAAAAGTGGTTGACGTGCATGCTTGTGAGCGCGGCCCTGGCAGTTGGCTCCGCGTCGGCTGACCCGGTGGGCGTGGCCCCCGCGGGAGACGCCCAGGGCGACCATGTGGCCGTCAGCCTCACCGGCGATGCCAGCTGCACCGAGCGCCCGTGCATTGCCGCGTCCGACTCAGGGGATGCCAACGCCTGCGTCGATCGCAACGACGACGGGATGCCGTGCTACGCTGCCAGTGGCTCGGGCGATGCCACGGCGTGCACGGGCGAGGTCGACCCGTGGAGCAACGAATACACCACGGCCCGCGGCTGCGCGGCCGCCAGCCTCACCGGCGACGCCGAGGCTTGCCGGGGCGATTTCTGGCAGGCCAACTTCGGCCAGTGCGTGGCCGCCTCGGGCACGGGGGATGCGCGCAGTTGTTCCATCGCGCACCAGGACTCGAGCAGCAGCCTCGTACCGCGTGACGCGGCCTGCGTGGCTGCCAGCGGAACGGGAAACTCGGGGTCGTGCGAGGCGACCCACTTCGCCAAGGCGTGCCTGTCCGCCAGCGGCGCGGGCAACGCGGCCGCCTGCAACGACGCTCTCTTCAGTACGGGATGCGTTGCCTTGGCGCCCCTGGGCGGGGCCGATGCGTGCCGGGGACGTCCCGAGGACGGCGGGCAGTTGGGCTGCGTTGCGGCAGCCGGTGGCCCGGCAACGGCGTGCGTGGGGGATTATGACTTCCTCTGCGTCGCGGTCAGCGGAACCGGCGACGCGTCGGCATGCGTGGCGCCCAATGCCCAGAACTGCGTCGCCGTCGCCCCGCTGGGAACGGCTGCGGCGTGCCAGGGTTCGAGCGGTCTCGACGGCCACTTTCGCTGCGTCGCCGTCGCCGGGGCCGGCGACGCCTACACCTGCGACGGCCAGGTCGATGGCGGACCATGCTACGCCCTGAGCGTTCTGGGCGACACCTACCCCTAGCGGCGACCGAGCGCTGGCCTCCCCCGTCCATCCCTTCTTAACCGGCTTCCAGGTATCGCCGCCCATGAGCCTCGAACAGGAGATCGCCAACGCCCGCAAACAGTGGGAGGAGACGACGCTGCGCAAGACGCTGGAGCGGTTCCCGGAGCGGCAGGAGTCGTTCCCGACGATCAGCAACGTCCCCGTCGAGCGCCTGTACGACTGGAACGACCTGGGCCGCATCGGCTTCGACGCCGAGCGCGACCTGGGCTACCCCGGCGAATTCCCCTACACCCGGGGCGTCCACGCCACCATGTACCGCGGGCGCCTGTGGACGATGCGGCAATTCGCCGGCTTCGGCACCGCCCGCGAGACCAACGAGCGCTTCAAGTTCCTGCTCGGCCAGGGGACCACGGGCCTGAGCACGGCGTTCGACTTCCCGACCTTGCAGGGGTTCGACTCGGACCACGAGTTCAGCCTCGGCGAGGTGGGCAAGGTGGGTGTCGCCATCGATTCGCAGCAGGACATGGAGACCCTGTTCAAGGGCATCCCACTGGAAGACGTGTCCGTGTCCATGACGATCAACGGCCCCGCGCCGGTCGTCTGGGCGTTCTTCCTGGGCGCCGCCGAAAAGCAAGGCGTGCCGTTCAGCCAGGTCACTGGAACGATCCAGAATGACATCCTGAAGGAGTACCAGGCGCAGAAAATGTTCATCGTGCCTCCGGAGCCAGCCCTCGAGCTGGTGCTGGACACGTTCGAGTGGGGCTCCAAACACGCGCCCCGCTTCAACACGGTGAGCATCTCCGGCTACCACATCCGCGAGGCTGGCAGCACAGCGGTCCAGGAGCTTGCCTTCACGCTGGCCAACGGCATGGAATACGTGCGGCGCGGCATGGCCCGAGGCCTGGA
>JBFIJP010000452.1:0-3180 GCA_041600695.1 Thermoplasmatota archaeon
ACCTACCAGTACCGCTGCGACTCCAGCTTCAACGTGGATCCGCTGCTGGGCATGCTGGAGACGGACGACATCTACGGCCTGATGATCATTGACCGCAAGGAATGCACCATCGGCCTGCTCAAGGGCCAGAGCGTCGTGGCGCTGCACAACAAGCAGAGCCAGGTGCCCTCCAAGCACGGGCGGGGTGGCCAGTCGCAGCGGCGCTTCGAACGCCTCACCGAGGAGGCCGCGCACGAGTGGTTCAAGCACGAGGGCGAGAAGGCCAACGAGATCTTCCTCAGCGAGCCGAAGCTCAAGGCTGTCCTGCTGGGCGGCCCCGGACCCACGAAGAATTACTTCGCGGAGCAGGATTACATTCACCACGAGCTTCGCAAGAAGCTCCACCCGACGTACTTCGACACCGGCTACACCGACGACGACCAGGGCCTCAAGGAACTGGTGGAGGCGGCAAGCGGCGCCATCAGTGGCATCCGGCTTGTTGAGGACAAGCACCTGATGCAGCGCTTCCTCAAGGAGACCGGCAAGCCCGACGGCGGCCTTGCGACCTACGGTGAGAACGAGGTGCGCGAGGCGCTCCAGATGGGCGCCGTCGAGGTCCTCATGCTGTCAGAGGACCTGAAAAAGACCCGCATCACCTTCACCCACCGCAAGACGGGCGAGGTCACCCATCGCACGGTGGATCGGCACCGGGTGGACGAAACGGTCGACAAGGTCGCCGCAGAGTGGGGCGGAATCAACAACCTGGAGTACGAGGAGATCGACCTCGTGGAGGAGTTCGCGGACCTCGCTGAGGCCAGCGGCAGCATGCTGCACATTGTCAGCCCCGCCAGCGAAGAGGGTGGCATCCTCAGGAACGCCTTCGGCGGCTCCGTAGTGCTGCTCCGTTACCGCTTCAAGTAAGCCGGGGCCAACCCCGCCAACAGGAATCCGGCCGGCGCCAAAACTAAGACGCCTTGGCCGGCTCCGCTAGGTATGCTTTCTCGACGCGCTGGTGCGCTGTTGACCCTAGGCTTGTTGACGCTCGCCCCGCCAACCACGGCGGACCAGCAACCGGATCCCTGCGATTGCTTCGGCACCCCAGTAAGCTGGCGGGATGCGGACGTCGGTGCGTCCGCCTTCGTGTTCGCGGGCGTTCCGCTGGGCGTAGACCTAGACAATGGTGGCGCTCTTGACGGGAATGACCTCGCCATCCTGACCCCGAACCCGTGGGCGGGTGCCGTGCTCCCCGGTTCCCTGCGCATGACGGGCGCCCCTGGTTCCTGGGTGGTTGCCTCTGATCCGGAAGCTGGTGCCTCAGCCTTCGCGCTGCCGGGCCGCTGGGCTTTCGAGGACCAGAACCAGAACTTCGCCCACGACGGGCAGGACCCGCTCTACTGGGATACCGACGACTCCGGCACAGTCACCCGCATGGACTTGCGTGTCACGCAGGCGGCCGGCGAGGCCGCAGGGGCGTGGGTAAACGACGATGACGCCGACCTAGGCGGAAGGCTCATTCCATCCTGGGGCGCGCCAGCGTACAAGGATTACGACGCGGACGGGACCATGGGGCCGGGGGACATCGTCTACTTTGACACCCACAGGAATTTCGGCGTCGACCCGGGCGACGTCCGCCTGACGGGGCGGCCCATCCGGATCACGGCCGAGCCCGTGGCTGCCCCCCTCGCTGGCGCGGCGGTGCCTGCGCTTCGGGCCTACGTGGCTGACGGCTTGACAGGCCACCCCATCCCCAATCTCCCGGTGACCTTCTACGCCGGCGAGCATCAACTCTGCACAGCGTTGACCAACCCTGCCGGTGAAGCGGTTTGCACAGGCGTCGCCGCCGTGGCCATGGCAGCCGCCGCAGGTGGCTACGCCGCAGCCGTCGAGGCGCAGTTCCCGTTCTGCTCAGCGCGCGCCTCGGGAGCGGTGACATCTCTTGACGGCGAGCCCGCATGAAGGCTCATCTGTAAGGCCAAGGAAGCGGTCAGCCAAGCCTGAGTCGGACCGGTTGTGGCGGCGCCAGGCCTATACGCAAGGCACGTGATCGCGCCGCTATGCAACTGTCCCGCTTGTTGCTGCTTGCCACCATGGCTTGGGCCCTGGTCCTGGCGGCTTCGGCCTCCGCATCGGCGCAGGACCCCAGCCAGTACATGGACATGATCCGTGACCTGCTCTACGAGTGCATTGGACCCATCGGCGGACCCCAGTGCGGGCCTTGGCCATAGGCAGAACTACCTAGCCTGCAATCTCAACCAACTCAACCCCTTCGCACTCGCCGGCTCCCACTCGTCGTTGGCGGGCTTGTACCCCACGGCGGGGTCGGCGGCGCTCGGGCATAGCGCCGCCAGCGGGCACACGCCGCACCGAGGCCGCCGGGCGACGCACACCAGGCGCCCGTGATCGATGATGACGTGTGTGTAATGGTTCCAGTGCTCGGGCTCAATGATTTCTTCGAGCTCGTGCGCCATCTTGTCGGCGTCCGTGTGACTGGATAGCCGCAGGAGCCGGTTGATGCGCAGCATGTGGGTATCGACGGTGATGCCCGAGGCGAGGTGGAACGCGGTTCCCAGCACGGCCGTGGCGGTCTTGCGCCCGACCCCGGGCAGCCGGGTCAACTCGGCCACCGTCCGGGGTAGTTCCCCACCGAAATCCGCAACGAGCATGGCGGCCAATCCACGGATGTTGCGGGCCTTGCCACGCCACAACCCGATCCCGTTGATGATCTCCTCAACCGAGCCCTCGGGCGCCGCGGCCAACGCCTCCGGCGTCGGGAACTGGCGAAACAACTCCGGCGTCACCAGGTTCACCGCCAGATCTGTTGTCTGCGCCGACAGCACCGTCGCCACCAGTAACTGGAAGGGCGACTCATGGGCCAGCGCGCATGTGGACTCCGGGTACGCCGCCTCCAGCTCGGCCACGATGGCGGCGGCGCGGGCGCGTTTGGAGGCCTTGGATTCCCGGGGCACGGCCGCGGGACGGTGACCCTGGTTCTTTACCCGGGTGGGCGCCAGGGCCAGCGGGCCATGATCAAACAGCGTATTCGACGAAGTTCCGCAAGATGTCCTCGACGCGGTCCACCTCGCCGTCGACAGGCTCCCGAACCAGTCCCACCGCACCGAGGGCTGCGCCGGCTCCGACGAACACAACCAACAGCACGAGAACGACAGCCAGAAGCACCAACGGAAGCGCCGCTTCCACGGC
>JBFIJP010000453.1:0-3171 GCA_041600695.1 Thermoplasmatota archaeon
CTTGAGCGAAGCGAACGACAGCCCCGTGCGACCGTGGGCCTGCCAAGGCCCATGCGATCACGGGCTGTCTTGAGCGAAGCGAACGACAGCCCCGTGCGACCGTGGGCCTGCCAAGGCCCATGCGATCACGGGCTGTCTTGAGCGAAGCGAACGACAGCCCCGTGCGACCGTGGGCCTGCCAAGGCCCATGCGACCAGCTGTCGTGCGCACACGACCCCGGCCCCTGGACAGTTCAGTAACATGCAGAAAATTGAATAGCGGGACCCGGCCTGGGCCGGTTCGTGCGTTGGACGACCCTAGCAGTAGCTCTGAGCATGGTTGCGATGCAACTTGCCCTACCCACGGCCGATGGGGCCGAACCTGGCGTGGAACGCCACGAATTCAACTTCGGCATGTTCCTGGTCGAGGACAGCAACCTCCCAGGCTACACGTACACGACGCGCATCGCCGGGTCGGTCCATTACCCCGCGGAAGGAGCGGGACCCTTCCCGGTCGTCCTGTTCATGCACGGCCGCCACGGCACGTGCGAAGTACTGGGCATTGAGGGCTTCGGGCTGCAGCAGTTGTGCTTCAACATCCCCCCCTTCACGGCAACCATCGACAGTTTCGCCGGCTACGATTACCTGGCCGAGGATCTGGCGGCGCGGGGCTTCGTCGTCATCAGCGCCAACGCCAACGACATCAACGACCGCGACCTACCCGGCAGCGTCGGGCTCGGCCTGGGAGATGGCGGGGCGCGTGCCCGGGGGCAACTCATCATGCGGTTGCTGGAGGAATTCCAGGACCTCAACAGTGTCGCCTGCTCCTGCTCCGTCGGCAGCGACCTGATTGGCCGGCAGGACTTCAGCAGGGTCGGCCTGATGGGGCACTCGCGGGGCGGCGAAGGTGTCACCCACGCCATCGGCCTCAACGCGGCTCGTGCATCCCCCTTCGGCCTTCGCGCCGTCATGGCCGTCGCTCCCACCGACTTCAACAGCCAGCAGGCCCCAGGAGTCGCCCATGCGACCATCCTGGCATACTGCGACGGCGACGTCTACGATTTGCAGGGCGCGTCGGTGTACGATTCTTCCCGGTTCCTTTCCGAGAGCCCACCCTCCCCGAAGTACCAGTTCCTCGTGATGGGAGCGAACCACAATTTCTACAACACGGTCTGGACCACCGACGACGCGGCCATCACCTCCGACACGGGCGACGACCCATACTGCGGCGCGGCAGAGGGGAGCCACGGATTCGGCTCGGGGCGCCTTGGCCCCGCCGACCAGCGGCGAACCGGCCTGGTCCTGATCAACGGCTTCTTCCGCCTGCACCTGACGGGCGATTCCACCTATGCCACAGTCCTGACCGGCCAGGCCCCGATGCCCGCCGAGGGCTGCCCCGGAGGCGTCGCGCCGTGCGATGTGTTGCACGCTTCGTACCACGCGCCAGCGGGCGCCCGGCTGGTGGTCGAGGATACGCTGGACCGCTCCACGATCACCAGCAACGATCTCGGGGGTGCCTCGACGTTCAGCGGTTTCACGGTGCGCACCACGTGTGATCCGGCCGACTGCACCAGTCAGCCCAACGTGGGCAGCGCCCACCAGCTCGCCCTCTTCTGGGACGGGCCGGCAACGTGGTCGACGGTGATTCCGGCTGCAAGCGGCGACGTGTCGGGCTTCGACGTTGTGAGCTTCCGCCTAGGCGTGAACTACCAGAACGCCCGCAACCCGAACGGCCAGCATCAGGATTTGCGCCTGGTGCTGACGGACGGCGTCGGCGCTTCGGCCAGCGTTCGGGTGGGCGACCACTCCGCGGCACTGTTTGACCCGCCAGGCAATTCCGCTGCCAAGGTCGTGTTGAACATGGTGCAGGTGCCCATGGGTGCCTTCGCGGGCGTGGACACGACGGACGTTGCGTCCATCGAGTTGGTGTTCGACCAGACGCCTACCGGCAGTGTCCAGATCACGGATCTGATGTTCCAAGAAGTGCCATAGACCGCCCGGCGTTTCCGCCCAGTCCGCATAAGGTGCTGTGTTTTCGTGTGTCTCGTTGGATCGGATACTCTGAGAAACAGCAATGAGTCGCTTGGCCTCCCCCGGATCCATGCGATCAACCGCGATTGCCGCGCTCGTCATGCTCGTCACAGGTGCGCTCCTGCCGTCGGCGTCCGTTGAATTTGCCGCAGGAGCTAGCGAAGACCCGCTCGGCGTGGTTGAGCAATCCTACGATTTCGGCTCCATGCTGGTGTCCGACCCCTCGATCCTGCTGTACTACTCTGCCGACCTGCGGGGATCAGTCCACTACCCGGGGGCAGGGGAGGGCAACGGCCCATTCCCCGTTGTGCTCTTCATGCACGGCCGCCACGCCACGTGCAGCATGCTAGGCGAGGAGGCCTTCGGTGCCTGCCCCGACTACACGCCCGGCTTCGAACCCGTCAACAGCTACCAGGGGTACGACTACCTCGCCGAGGATCTGGCTGCGCGGGGCTTCGTGGTCATCTCAGCCGACGTGAACGATGTCAACGACCGCGACCTGCTCGGCGATTCCGGTGCCCGGGCGCGAGCCCAGGTGATTCTGCGCACGCTGGACGAATTCAAGGCGCTCAACGGCGCCCCCTGCGCCTGCGCCATCGGGACGGACTTGATGGGCCGTCAGGACTTCAGCAATGTAGGCCTCATGGGCCACTCCCGCGGCGGCGAAGGCGTCACCCGGGCCATCAGCCTCAACGCCCAGCAGGCGCAGCCATACGCTCTGAAGGCCGTGTTTGCGCTGGCCCCCACCGATTTCGGCGCCTGGACCGCGCCCAGCGTGGCCCACGCCACCCTTCTACCCTACTGCGACGGCGACGTCTACGACCTCCAGGGTGCGCACATGTACGATGACAGCCGCTACCTCAACGAGGCCACACCGGCGGCCAAGCACCAGTTCCTGGTGATGGGAACCAATCACAATTTCTACAACACGGTGTGGACCGACGATGACGCCGGCTTCCGCAGCCAAACCGGCGATGACCCCTACTGCGGCGCCGCCACCGGCGAGAACAGCTTTGGCAGCGGCCGGCTGACGGCCGCCGAACAGCGGGCCACCGGCCTCGTGCTCATCAACGGATTCTTCCGGTACTACCTGGCTGGCGACGCCACCTACGCCGACGTGCTGGCAGGTGCATCTGCCATGCCGGCCGAAGGGTGCCCAGGC
>JBFIJP010000454.1:0-3168 GCA_041600695.1 Thermoplasmatota archaeon
AATGGGGTTGGAGCCGCAGTACGACGCAGCACAGGTTGAAACGGCTCGTTGAAGAGGGCCTAGTGGAGTTCAAGGAGCAAGGCCGCCTGAAGCGCTACTCGGCCCACGAAAGGGCTCCCGTGCCACCACCCCTGGTGCACGATCGAGCCACAACGCCAGCCAGCCAGGGCGTCTCACTGTAACCGGGAATTCACGCCTGCACGGCGCGCGCCGCCCGGGGTTACGGTTCAAGGCGCGGGCCGCCCCCGCCCCCGGTTTGCCTCTGCATCGCCGGGTCGTTGTCCGTCGGGTGCTGATTGAAGTGAATCTGCGCCGTGTTGAGCGCCTGGCAGGTCGCAATGACGTGCTCCGAACCCGGAATGGTCCGCCCGCGCGCATCCAGAAGGACATCGCCGACCTGGAAGTCCTCGAAGTACGTGCCGGCGCCGGTGAGGTGTTCAAGCGCCTGCGCAATCGGCGTCCGGACGGGCCCGGGATGGGAAGGGTCACCGTTGACTGGCTTGGGGCCACGCGGCCTCGCCGGCCGACCTATTGCCAACGAGTGTGCCAGTATGACTAATATTCCAGCGGCGTTCTACCCAGCTCATGGAACATAGTCCCCCCGCGCGGCGCACGGCTTCATACCCTAGCCCTGGATGGCGGAGCGGCGGCGGTTGGGCGCCGCTGGCGGTCGTCGCCTTGCTGACCACCCTGGGCCCCGTCGCTGCCGACGAAGCGGACCGGGCCGATACCGATGACTTCTGCCCAACCGGCGATTGGCTTAACTGTGCAGAGGAGTGCTCCAATAAACTCTTGGCAATGAACGAATCAGGCAGTTTGTACCATGCCCCTGACGACCGCGAGATTCAAGAGGAAAACAAGATTGAGGCTTGGGTCTCATGGGCCGGGATCGTCTTGGGCGAACTCGCCTACGACGAGTACACCAGCGTGGGTACCCGGATTTGCTTCTGGTGAGCCTATGGTTCGCTCGTCTTTGATTTGGTTGGTGGTCGCGGCGATGGTTGCCGGTTGCATGAACACCCCTACAGCTGCGCCAAGCGGTGAATCTGAGGGCCGTCCCGCGCCAAACCCTGGCACCAACCAGACTCGGGGAATCCACACGACCGCCACGGGTGAATCCGACCAACCATATGAGATCTTCCTGTCCGCTTGCTGGGAGCATTTCGATTATGCTGAATTGCCGGCGCAAGTGGCACCAGGGGCGGCGCCCAGCCCATGGGAAAGCTCAACGCCCGCTAGTGCCACGGCGGGAATTTTGTTCTGGGATTGCACACGCGTTGGTTTCGGGGACCTAGAGCTAGGTCCCGTTTCGATGGTGCTCGAATGGCACACGAACTACGACTCGCAAAACAATTGTACGGCCGAACACAGACCCAGCTTGGTTCACCGCTTTGCCGTCACTCATCAGGCCTTGGCCGAAAACCTCTCCCAGAACTGGGGCCTGCCTGTGGGATCGACCAGGACGACAATTGACATAGTTCCGGTGGGTCCAAGCTCAACGTACGAACTGACGTGGACGGGGCCACGGGGCGACCAATCCAGCTTGGAGTTCGTCCTTCCCAACGAACCGTTCAACAGGCAAGAATCCCGATCCCGGTGGTTGTATGTGGACAGCCAGGGCGCCGCGCTCGCTAACTTCACCTCCAGCTATGAGACACATGTGGCGTACAACCGCCAAAGCAGGGCAACGTTTGGGGCTGATTCACTCTTCGGCGAGGCTGGTTACGATCGCCTCGTTACGCGCGGTTCAAGTCGCGGAGAAGCCAACGGTGTGGGAACGCTAGACAGGTACGACAATCCATGGTGCGAAACGTAGCTTCCGTCTTGATCATCCTGCTCACGCCCACGGTCGGCGCCGTCGAAGGTGAGGTAGAATTCACTCCGCCAGGCCAGACGATGGGTGACGTTTGGATATCCAATGCTCAGTGGCTGTTTATTGGTGCACGATTCGACGGAACCCTTGCAGCTGTCGCGACCTTCGAGGACGGCGCCACCGAACAAGTCATGCTGCGACTCGGCATCAGGCACGAGCCAGCGGGCCCCGCAAATCCGACGAAGCAGGAAGCGCCCCCCTTTGAGGAGGAGGCCCGCGAGCATGGGCGCCACCGTGTTGAGTACATCAAGAACGCTACGTTTGGCGGCCTGTTCGTTAAGGCAGACTTGATTCAAGTCGAGGCGGACACAGGCCGGGGCGTGCTGAATTCACTACCCGCCGGCCATTGCGTGTGGCCCGACGACGATGTGGGGAGCCATGACGTTCCCTGGATCGTCGGCCGCCAATGCTGGCCCGCGGACCATGCAACGATAGAACTAGGCATGGGTGCCCCCCATACGGTCCGCGTTCGAGCCGCGGGGGCAGCCGAGATTCATCTGCTTAATCTGCAAACTAACTGCTTGGAAGGGACTTCCTGCACCAGCGGTGGATCATTCTCAGAGGAAACCACCACGCTACCCACGGGCGACAAGATCCTGGTGCGCGAGTATCGGTATAGCCTGGTGCAAACACCCAACCTCAGCCTGACCATCACTGCCCAAGGCGCGGGCATCATTGCTGGGAGCGAGTCCCTCGACTTGCGCCTCAACGGCGTGGCTCGGCTTCCCGTAGGGGACAGCCGCCTGTGCAATCTTGGCGAGTGCGTCGAAGGGGATCGCCAGACGTTGCGGCTCAGCGGCGGGGCAAACCTCACTGGCCTGCGCCCGACCGACGACGGTTCCGGAAGGTTGGCCGCGCAGGTATCGGGCCAGGCTCTAACACTCCGTCTAGACACAACGCCAATCCTTGAAGCCGCGTCCGAAATGGTTGGTGTGGTCGGCGCGACGGCACTGGTTTGGATAGCCATGAAGGCACTGTTTTTGGGGCTGACGCGGCGGACGACGCTGCCGGAGCATCCCAACCGCCGCCGGCTGCATGACACCATCGTAGCCACGCCGGGAGCCACCTTCAGGGAACTGCTGCGGGCAACAGGAATTCCAGCTGGCACGGCAAGACACCATCTTGCCAAGCTGAAGGATGCAGGGTTCATTCAAGAGCACGCCCACAAGGCGACCCTCCGCTACTTTGACAACCACCGTCGCTACAATGACAACTGGAACACCGTGGTGTTGCTCCGCGAGCCGGACTTGAAGCGACTCCACGAGTGGTTGTTGAACCACCCAGGCTCGGCCCAA
>JBFIJP010000455.1:0-3155 GCA_041600695.1 Thermoplasmatota archaeon
GGGGAACGTGTGACGTGTACGTTCTACAACAGCGAGGATCCGCCGCTCGAGTAGTCGTGTAGACGAGCCGGCGCTGGGCGCCGGTGCCCTTTTCCTTCTGCCCGCTTAACCCTCTTCCTCGTTTTCCCTTCCTCGTTTTTCCCTTCCTCGTTTTCCCTTCCTCTTCCTTTTCTCTCATTCGCGTGGTTTCTGTTTGCTTTTCCGGTGTGTTCCTGTTTTCTCCTGCAGCGGAGCGCTTTCTCGTGATTTCTCGTGCCTGTTTTCGCAAGCCGCCTCCCGTCGGGCGTCTTTTCTGGACCCTGTCCTCCAACCCAAGGTCGCCTGGCCGGCGGCCATGGACGGCTTGCGGTTGCTCGCCAACCGGTGCCCTGGTGACTGGTACAGGGGCAGTGGCTTCGGCCTGCCTCCCGCATCACGTGGATGCCGGCCATCCCTGACCAACTCGAACCCTGATGTCCGCCGTCGGGCCGCCCGGCGCCACGACCCCCCATCCCCCCAGCGGAGACACCACGCCCCCGCCGGCTCAGGTAGGCCCACGACGGCCTGTGGGCGCCGACCACCCGGGGGCTGCATACCCGCGCGGCTGTGCCGCTGACGGCGCAGCAAGCCGCTTCGGGTGGGGCACCTGGCGCCGAAATCGGCGGGCTGCTTTGGCGCCCCTGCCGCCAGCACCCATCCCGTGCGCGACCCACCGGGTGGTCCGCGGCGCTTCACGGGCTCGATTGGGCCCAATCCCGCAACCGTGCCGCCCACCGGGTGGGCCATGGGTGGAAGTTGCAATGCCCTGCCGCGTCCATTCGACAACGGCCCCTGGTCCGTGGCTGCTTCGCATCCCCCCGGCCGGGCAGCCGGTCGCCCTTGACACGGGCAGGCGCCTCTGTCGATGGATCGATCGATGCCGACCGCACTTGGGCCGGCCGGCCGTCGAAACCCGATTAAGGACGCCGTAAGGTGAAACGCCTTTGGCGGGGACTTTTTGAAAATCAAAGACGATCGCGAAAGGCAAGTGGAATTTCGATGATTCTCTGCTGGCCCACTGTTGGCGGCGCCCAGAAGTGAAAGAAAGAAGGCCAGAACGCGCTTCAAATCTTTTACAAAATTGCAGGCATCCAGGTGATTTGAGAAACGCTAATCTCTGCTGCCAAAGCAACGCTCAGGGCATGGAGCGAGGCGTCGGGCAGAATACCTTGGCGGTGGCCATCTCGGCCGCTTTGCCGGTTCTCGCCAGGGCCGGAGAGGCCTTTTCTTCAAGGCCCCCCGCCGGCCCAGTCCGTCTTGCCTCCGAGCCCCTGCGAGACCCTGCCCCACCGTTGGCGCCGTGCGCGCTGGTGGCGTGGCGTAAGCTCGTGGCATGAGGTGAGTGAAAATGTACGACATCCAACGCCCGGCTGGCCTGCCCGGCTGGCGACGCATTCGCAGCATTGTGACTGCGCCCCTGGTAGCAAGCTTGTTGATCTTCAGCGCCGTGCCGGCAACGGGCAACGAAGTGGACGGCTACGGCCTGATTATTATTGAAAAGCAGACGCGTCCGCAGGGCGCAAGGGAGGCGTTCCACTACATCGGAGCCGTGGAGGGCACCTTGCGTGACGATGACCGGCTTGAACAGAGGGTCCCTGTAGGTCTCCACTCCGTCACCGAGCTCATGCGCCACCACTGGTTCCTGGCGGACATCATTTGTGACGATCGCGACAGTTGGGCCGATCTGGCCAATGACACGGCTTGGATCCAGGTGGATCGAAACGAGCACGTCACCTGTGTGTTCTACAACCAGCGCGCGGCCGAGATCATTGTCAAGAAGGTCACCGACCCGCCCGACTCCAACCAGACGTTCAACTTCACGGGCGACCTGGAAGGCCAGATTGGCCACAATGATACCCTGAGCAAGTTCGTCCGGCCTGGCATCTACAACACCACCGAGGAGGTTCCGCCCGGCTGGAATCTGACGGCCGTCGTGTGCGACCACAGGCGGAGCTGGGGCGACACGGAAAATGCCACCGCGCACTACCATGTGCGCTCGGGCGAGCGGCACACGTGCACGTTCTACAACGAGGAGATTCCGGAGCCGCCGCCGCTGGCGACCTCCACGCTCATCGTGCGCAAGATCGCGTCGCCACTCAATTCGCCCGTGAGCTTCAACTTCACGGGCGCCGCCTCGGGCAGCATCCGGGACGGAGAGTCCATCATCGTCTCCAACCTGACGGCCGGCACCTACAACGTGACGGAGGAGGTTCCGCCCGACTGGAAGCTGGATGACATAGGATGCGACGACGGCAACAGCACCGTCGATGTGCCCAACGCCACCGCCACGTTCCGGTTGGAGGATGGCGAGACGGTCACGTGTACGTGGGTCAATGTGCAAAATGGCACGATCATCCTGGAAAAGCAGACGGTGCCTGATGGCAGCGGCCAGCAGTTCGAATTCCAGGGCGCCCTTCCGGGTTTCATCAGTGATGGTGAAAACCTGACCGGCTCCTTCGAGCCGTACCAGTGGTACCAGATGTGGGAGATTGTCCCGCACGGCTGGCGCCTGGGTGACATCGAGTGCAATTCGACGATCCCGGGCATTGAGCCGACGGCCGAGCCCCGCGGCGCGCCGCCCAACGGAAGCAGCGTGTTCCTGTTGCCCGGGCAGACCTTCCACTGCGTCTTCCCCAACGTGCAGCAGGCCCGCCTGATCCTGGAGAAGCAGACCCGGCCCGACGGGGCCCAGGAGGTCTTCAACTTCGACGGCGACCTCCAGGCGCAACTGCTGGACGACGACACCATGTATTGGGACGTTGACCCCGGCCTCTACAACACCACTGAGCTGGTTCCTGAGGGATGGGTTCTCGCGAGCATTCGGTGCGACGACGGTGACTCCATCATCGACCTCGCCAATGCGACGGTGACGTACAACGCCTCGGCCGGTGAAACGATCCGGTGTGTCTTCTTCGACCTGCAACTGGGCAAGATCATCGCCCACAAGGTCGCCGACCCGGAGGACACGAACCAGACGTTCAACTTCACCGGCGACCTGGCGGGCGCGATCGGCCACAACGGAACCATCATGGATTGGGTGTTCCCGGGCCGCTACCACGTCTTCGAGGACGTGCCGGAGGGCTGGAACCTCACCGCGGTTGAGTGTGACAGCGACGGCTCGTCCGGAAACGCCACCC
>JBFIJP010000456.1:0-3155 GCA_041600695.1 Thermoplasmatota archaeon
CGGAGTCCATCACGACACGGGAGCAATGCCCTGGGCTGAACTGGCCGCAGGCAGCCGCGTTATCGACCTGGCCGGAAACGCCGTCGGAGGCACACTGCGGCACACCTCCATGGACAAGGTGGCGCCCCGACTCCTGACGGCCCTCACGCTCGATCTGGATGGTAACGCCCTGATTGATGGCTATCAACTGGTGTTCTCGGAGGCCGTGGATGACACCACGTTCAAGGCGGCCGAGTGGGCCGTCGAGGGAACCACGGTGGACGACTTCCTGACTGGTCAAGCGGTCAGCGACAGTTTGATCACGCTGACATTCGTCGAGGCCGGAGCCCTGGACACGGGGGCCAAGCCGCAGTTGACCTACACTCCCACGGCGACCCTGACGGATCTGGCCGGCAACGGGCTCCGCGCCATCACCGGTGCGGCCCTGGAGGAGCGGGACGGCGTTGCGCCTGTGTTCCTGCGTGCCGTCAGCAAGGGCTTGCAGAGCGCCACCGTTGAACTGGAATTCAGCGAGCCGATCCTGTCGACGGGCGCGGGCATCACCATGTCCGACTTCGCTTACACAGATGTCAGTGGCAACGGCGCCACGGGAATGACTTTCGTGAGCCCTGCGGCCGACGGTCGCAAGGTGACGGTTACCCTGAATGCGCCATTTGCGCAGACTGACAACGGCATTGACACCATGGGTGTGCTGGCGGGCAAGCTGAACGATGCTGCCAGCAACCCGGTGCCGGCCACAACCCGTCTGGTCGAGGCCGATGTGGTGCCGCCGGCACAGATCTTCGACTTGGACGTCAAGGCAAGCACCCTTGCTCGCCGAGCGGTGACCCTGGAATGGACGACGCCCTCCGACCTGGATTCCGCCAGCTTCGACCTGCGGCGATCCAGTGCCCTGATCACCACGGCCAACTTTGCGTCGGCGACCCAGGAAGCGAATCTGCCCGTGGCGAACCCCGGCAAGGTGCAGGAACTGGCTTTGACGGGCCTGACGCCGAACACGAAGTACTTCTTCGCGATCAAGACGCTGGATCGGGTCGGCAACATTGCATCGATGTCCAACGTGCTGGAAATCACCACGCTGGCTGATGCTGTTGCTCCGGGCACCGTGACGGATCTGGCCGTGAAGGCCAACACCGTGGTGGGCAACGGAGCCATCATCGAATGGACCGCTCCCGGCGATGACGCCTTTGAGGCGGCTCCCGCCGACCGTTACGAGATCCGCTACAGCACCACGGAAATCACGGCCGCCAACTTTGCCCAGGCCACCGCGGTTGCCTCTCCGCCCACGCCACTGGCTGGTGGCACGACCCAAACCTTCTCGCTGACGGGCCTGACGACGGTGACGAA
The DNA here is from genome assembly GCA_041600695.1 of Thermoplasmatota archaeon. Taxonomy (GTDB): domain Archaea; phylum Thermoplasmatota; class E2; order JACPAO01; family JAHFTW01; genus JBFJVP01. The sequence goes on from JBFIJP010000456.1 coordinate 1,348, forward strand.
GTACTATGTGGCGCTGCGTGCGGCGGATGCGGTCAACAACGTTGGCGAGATCTCCAACGTGGCTTCGTTCACGACGACGGCCGACTCGACGCCGCCGACCTCGCAGCCGATCATCACTTCGACGACTCACTCGAACGGCGTGCCGAGCAGCACCAAAGTGCCGGTCCTGTCGTGGGGCGCTGTGACGGATCCGGACAGCACGGTTACCTACCATTACAAGCTTTCAGCGCTGGCTACCGACACCGTGACGGCGATCGACGCTTCGCTGACCACCACGACGATCACGCTGCCGGAGCAGACCGATGGAACGTACTACTTCCACTTGGCCGCCATCAGCGCTGGCGGCTCCACCTTTGCAGCCGCGTACAAGATCATCGTGGACACGGTTGCCCCTGGCGCCGTGACGCTGCAGGCGCAGCCCGCGGCGGACGTAACGGCGACGGGAGTGACGCTGCGCTGGGCTGCCACCGGCAACGATGGCAACACCGGCATGGCAACGGCGTACGAGTTGCGCCAGAGTGGCAGCGCCATCACAGCAGCCAATTTCGCGTCCGCCACGCCAGTTACCGGTCTGGCTGCACCCAAGGCAGTCGGAGAAGCTGAGGCCTTCACGGTGAGCGGCCTGACGCCCAAGACGACCTACCACTTCGCCCTCCGGGCGCTCGACGGGGCCAGCAATGCCGGGCCCGTGAGTGCCAGCATCCAGGTGACGACCAAGGAGGACACCACGCCGCCCACGGGCACGCTGGTGATCTCTTCCAGTACCCACCCGAGCGACGCTGTTTCCACGGTTCGCACGGGAACGTTCACCTGGACGGGAACTACCGACCCTGAAACCGCGGTCGGCTACCACTACGTGGTCAACACCAACAAGGACTACCAGGTCAAGGCCACCGACACTCGCATCGAGGTCGCTGAGCTCACCATCGACAGCCTAGCCAACGGTCGGCAGTACCTGCATGTCCGGGCGGCCAGCGATGGTGGCCTGGGATCCCAGGCAACTTACGAGTTTGCCGTCCTGGCGCTGAGCCCGGAGCAGCTGGCCAAGCTGCGTGACAACACCCAGGTCGTGGTGGAGAGCATCGAGGGCGGCCACCGTATCAAGTGGACGCTGCCGGAGAACTTGCCTGCGGAGCTCCTCGGCGTCCAGGTTTGGTTCAGCAACAGCCCCTACAAGCTGCTGAAGACGGTCCCTACCAGCGATGCCGCATTTGCGGCGGGGTCGGTCGTTCACTTGGGCGCGGAGGCCAAGGACTCAACCAAGTACACGGTCACGCTGTTCTTCGGTGAGTCCGAGGCGCTCGGCAAGTTCGCGACCGCCGATGATCCGACTGTCTTCCCGGACAACCTGGAGGGCCATACCGTTGTCATCGACGACGCGGGCATTCCCTTCTGGGGCTGGATTCTGATCGGTCTGGGCGGCTTGGCCGTTCTGGCGCTCTTGATTGCGTTGGTCGTGGTGGCACGCAAGCGTGACCACGAGGCGGTCGACGCGGATGACCCGGTCGCGTACCGTTGGGGCGAGGACGAGTGGGACCAGACCGAGTGGGAAGAGCCGGCGCAAGAAGCGGAGCCGGCCCACGTCCACTCCGGTGGGCAGACGGTCGAAGCGGGCCATGGCATGGCCATGGCCATGCTTCCGGTCCATGATGTCGAGTGCCCCGCCTGCGCCGCTGACTTCGCCGTTGAAGGCGAGCGGCCCCTGACCACCACGTGCCCGTCGTGCGGTGTGCGGGGCGTGCTCAGCTAGGGTCTCGCGCCCCTGCTATACTCCTCCTTTTATCTTTCTTTCTCCCGCCTGAGGAAAG
>JBFIJP010000457.1:0-3154 GCA_041600695.1 Thermoplasmatota archaeon
GACCCCGCGCTGCGCGAGCCACTGACCCAGCCGATCTACGAGATTCTGGGCCACTTCGATCACACGTTCGACGGCTCCACGGGCACCCAACTCTACGTGGACTACTACCTGCCCGAACTCCCCGCGGGCGAGCTCGCCCCGGTGATCCTCGTCTTCACCCCGTACCAGGACCCCGACATCCCCGAAGTGGGGGGAGGCGAAGGCTCCGACCCGGTCCTGGAGGATGGCGCCTACAGCGGCCGGCTCGTCGACTACTTCGTCCCGCGCGGCTACGCCGTGGCCTTCGCCGACGTTCGCGGCAACCACAACGCCGGCGGCTGCATCGACCAGACCGGCCCCGGCCAGTGGCAGGACGGTTATGATTACGTCGAATGGCTGGGCACCCAAGAGTGGAGCAACGGCAAGGTCGGCATGCACGGGGCGAGCTACGACGGCGAGACCCAGTTCACCACCGCGATGCTGGCGCCGCCCCACCTGACCACGATCGTGCCGGTGGCCTCCGTTTCCAACCAGTACGAGTGGAGCTTCTACCAGGGTGTCCCGTATGAGCTCCAGCCCTTCATCGGCATGTTCAGCTACTTCACCGGCAGCGCCGTGCCCAGCACGGACCCGGCCAACGCGGCCCACTACCCGGAGAAGCTGGAGTGCCAGCAGCAGCAGTTCGAGGCGGGCCTCGACTTCAGCGGCGACCACACCACGTTCTGGAAGGAGCGGGACTACCGCTCTATGGCCGGCAACATCACCGCCAGCGTCCTGCACGTTCACGGCCTGGCCGACTGGAACGTTCGCCCCGTCCACATCGATCCCATCTTCAACGACATCAAGAGCGAGAAGCGGGGCATCTTCGGCCAGTGGGGCCACGCCTATCCGGACCGCGACGACTGGGAGTTCATCCTCAACGCCTGGTACGACTACTGGCTCATGGGCCGCGAAAACGGCATCCTAGACATCCTGCCGCCGGTCCTCGTCGAGGATGACCAGGAACAATGGTGGGGGCACGAGGCTTTCCCGCCGCTGAGCCAGCCATGGCAGAGCCTGGAGTTGTCCGCCGACGGCGGCCTCGTGGCGCCTGGCATGGCCGAGGCGGGCGAACTGATCATCCACGACTACCCGCAGGAGGTCTTGCTGGGAGTCGGCGGCCCGGACCCGACGGGCATGGCCGGCACGGCCGTCACCGGCCACCCCCGCGAGGTCGTCTTTGAGTTGACCGCTGACGAGGAGCTGCGGCTCGTGGGCCGGCCCTACGTCACGCTCACGGCCAAGAGCAGCGAGGCCAGCACCCACTGGGTCGCCAAGCTACTGGTGGACGGTGCCCCGTGCCAGGGCCGCGCCGTGTGCCAGAACCACGGCTACCAGGACACCCGCCACCGGGACGGCTTCGACGCCCCCAGCGACGTGACCCCCGGTCAGCCGTACAACCTGACCATCGCCATGTACCCGCAGTACGACGTGATCCCCGCCGGCAGCAAGGTCCGCCTGGTGCTGACCAACAACGACCCGGACGTGAGCCAGGACACCACCGGCAGCATGAACACCATCCTGCTGGGCGGCGACAGCCCCGCGACGCTGCACCTGCCCCTGGCGCCGAGCCAGATGCCGCTGCCGCATGATGAGTTGCCGGCGATCTACCCCGGCTACCGGCAGGGCTAGGCATGCGGGCGGCCCGCTAGCGTCTCTACGGTATTGATGACGTCGCCGTCGGCGGTCAAGGAGCCAACAATGGGTGCTGGTGCGACCACGTAGCGGTGGCCTGCGTCGCCGTGGCTGGGTCTGGCGATGCAGCCAATCGAGGCGTCTGCTGGAACAACGAGGGCTCGGGGCAGCCGGGTGGGGTTAGCGCGTCCCCGGCTCCCCGCTTTCCGTGGCCGGGCGTTGCATGCAAAGCCCGGGAGGGCAGCAACAATGGCTGGGACCCGCATCGTTGCCCTAGCGGCCGGCCGCGTTGCTCCGGGCCTCATGGGGAAACCCGGCGCGCCCGGAGGGGGCCACTCGTCCGCGCGGCGCTAGGCAGGGCTTATCCTGCTGTCCCGGTGCCGCCCTGCACAACCTGCCTTATGGCACGCCGCGGCTGCTGCGCGCCATGGTGGCGGTTATCCCGATCGGCGCACGTGCCTTGCTCGCAAATGCGCTGATAATTATTGCAATTTTTGAATTTCGCGTCGTCGGGCGCCGCCCAAGAGGTGGCCTGCATCGAATTTGCCGCCGAGTGTGAAGCTCCGTGCGCCGTCGTTGGCATTCAAACTGGCGACGCGTGCGCTAGTGTTCTAGCCGTTAGCGCCGACGGCGACGCGCGCAGCGCGGGTGCCTGCAACAACACCGGTGCTGGCTGCATCGCGGGGAGCGGACAAGGCAACGCGACATCCGATGGCGGCTGGGATGGGTGCGAGGGCGTCGGTGTTCTGTGCGTGACGTTCAGCGGCACCGGTGATGCGACCTCAGGCGGGGCCAGTGCAGGTTGCAGCAACGCTGGCGCCCGATGTCATGCCATTAGTGGCTCCGGGGACCCTCGCAGCCGGTCAGGGCGGCCGATGGCATGACGGGCGCGCGGCGTGGGCGACCTTGAATTCGTGGGAGGCCTGCCGATGCGTGCCAGCCCCGTCTCCCCGGTCGGATGGCCAACCCGCCGCGCCGGCCGGACTCGCTTCTCGCGGTTTCACCAGCCCCGCGGGCGTCGCCTGGGGACGGGTTGGCACGACGATTAGCCTCTGGAGGCTTGCCGCGGGGGTCCATGCCAACGCTGGGTCACGCGGGCGAACGGCCGGCGGCGCTGCGCGCAGGCATCCGGCTGCGACGCACGCGCGGCGCTTCGGGCGGGTTTTTTAATTGACATTCCGATCGACGGGTTATGGGTTGGTTCAATCTGGCGAGAACGCCAGTTCTGTCAAAACTAATCGTTGCACTACTCCTGTTTGGTTTGATGACCATGCCGGGCGCAGCGGCGCAAGCGGAATGTTCAGGCGCCTACGATGTCCAAGTCGAAGATGATGCGTGCGCCGGTACCTTCGCGCTCAGCGCATTCGGAGATTCGAGCGGCGATACCAGTTGCTCGGGCGGGTTCGTGAACTGCATCGCCGTCTCCGGAACCGGAAACGCAAGCAACGATGATACCTGGGGCTGCTCGGGCCAGGTGTCCTGCGTGGCGGTAGCGGGAGGA